>JACZTG010000007.1 GCA_022573815.1 Candidatus Neomarinimicrobiota bacterium | reverse complement strand
GTCCGATATTCGGCTCTTTTACGGCGAGGATTACTCCGGGAATAACCAAAAAAGCGTGTAGATGAATCAGAAACGGATATCTCCACCCTATATCCGCCAAAACACCTGCAAGCGTTAAAAAAGTAAGTCCACCTATTCCGAGTGCCGCGCTTTGATAACCCATAAACCTGTTGAGCTGTTCTCCTTCATAGAGATCGCCGATAAGTGTAATTATCCCGCTCATCAAGCCCGCTGTGGCTAACCCCAATAGTGCTCGTCCTAAAAGTATTCCTGACAATGTCTCCATCCAGAAACCGGAACTCCCCGCAAAGCCATACAGTATCAGAGAAAATAATATAACCGGCTTCCTCCCCCATCTGTCGAGCAGTATACCCGCAAATGGGGCTGCGACTGCGATTACAAGCGCAGGCATCGTTAGCGTGAGTTTTACGAGAAATTCTGAGTTGGGCAGATGATTGAAATAATCACTCATTCCCGGCATTGCGGGAGAGATACCCACGCCAGTCAGAACGAAGAGCATACTCCCCAGCATTATAGTAAAATTTCGTATTCTAACTGTGCTCATTGGCTTAATGTAATCTTAATTAAAATTACATTACAAAGAAATATCAGAGTTAATGTGCTCCCGGAAGGAATCGAACCTTCAACCAACGGATTAAGAGTCCTATGCCATCTCTTTAATACCAACCGCTATAGAAGACTGGTGACCCCACGGTGACCATATTTTTCTACGGTTTGTTTGTCCCGATTTTTTTACATTATTAAAATAGAGGTGTTGTATAGTATATACGGACCTCATATCGGTAATGGGGATAAACTCGATTTGAAGCTCTTGGAGAAAAATTTTGGTATTTGAAATATCTATAGAGGTCAAAGTTATCATACTCTCTTTATAATTTGAATTGTATTGATGGCTACATTTTTTTATCCTGTTTACTTTCATCTTACTTAACAGGAGCCGGGAGGGGAATGGAAAACGGATATCATCACTGGAAGGCAAAAATGATTGAAGAAACCTCTCGCCAGATCTCAGAATCTTCTTGTTTTAATAAATCACATCCTGAACGGATTCAAGTATTTTATCAAGAAAATATCGGATCAGTTCACACATTAACCATAGAGGTGGAATAAGATGAATGGAATTGGAATTCAAACGCTTAAGTATAGAATCAAAAATGGAAGCCGGGCAGTCCGCAGATGGGTAGTTCCGTATGCGCAGTCAAGAATTTACGCGTCTAAATTCAGACCGGTGCTTGGTTATTTATATACCGAGTGGAAGTGTAACATTGACTGCCATTACTGCTGGGCTTATGATAACACTAAAAAAGGAATGTCGATAGAAACCGCTAAAAAATCTGTGGACTGGCTCAAGTCAACCGGCTGCCGTGTGCTGGCTCTTATGGGTGGCGAGCCTCTCATTCGTCGGAGTTTTATACTCGAATTAGTTGAGTATGCTACAAATCAAGGATTATTCGTATATTTGCCTACCAACGGCAGACTCCTGACGGAGGAATTCATCGATAAAATCGGCAAAACCGGAATCGCAGCAATAAATCTTGCAATTGACTGCGTGAAGGAAATTGAGGGACTTCCAAAAGCTCTCGAGCATATAGAACCGCAATTTGAGTATCTCGTCAAGCAACAAGAAAAATATGGATACATTATAGTCCTGAACATCAATATCACCAGTAAGAACCTGGCTGACGTCAAAGAACTAACAGAGATCGCTCATGAATATGGTATAGCGACAGATTATCATATCAACGAGGCGCCCTATATGGAACAGCCTCATTACAAGCATAAGGATACTGATACCTACATTCGTGAGGAACACTGGGAATCAGTTGACCAGGTATTAGATTGGGTCATTGAAAGGTGCAGGATGGGTTATCCAATGGTGAATGTCATAGAACATCTTGAGGATATGAAGAAATTTATGCGCGGCCAGGCTGTTGATTGGAAATGCCGAGCCGGTCATAACTCTGTCTTTATAAAAGCTGATGGCACGCTTTCACCCTGCTTTCCCCTATCAAATGCAAATAAGGATTGGGGAAACATTTCCGAGGGCTTCAGACTTGACCACGATGAGTTAAAAGAGCAGAAGAAAGAATGCACTCCGCATTGTCTTTCAACCTGCCAATATAATGTGAGTCATGTTTATCAGCTCGGGACAAGAGCACTGATGTGGGCGTTTAAACATGCCCGCATGGGTGGACGAATCGCGCATGCTTAGATAATCCGTTTTCTGGCATTGTGCCTGTGCAGGTTAGTTAACTTTGGTATTTGCGAAAAATAACAAAATCACTCGACTTCAGATGAAGCTCAAACTCTAAAATTTTTGTCGAGCCAGTAACGAACCGTATCATTAACATCTGAATCCGTTAAAGCTGAAAAGTTGTCTTAAAAAGCGGAGTTTTTGGATTAAAATGGAAGCTAATAAAAGCTTTTAACTAAGTTGATTTAGAAGAGTGAGATTAGTTACAAAATGATCCACTTCTAACTCGAAAACAGCCAATTTTGGTGTCCAAATATTACTCACTTTGTGCCAATTTGAGCGTTTTATGCTGTTTTTCTGGAATTTAGCAATGATACATAAAAACCGCTGTAACGGCTACTATATAAGCATTACAAGGGCTTTTATTGGTGCTCCCGGAAGGAATCGAACCTTCAACCTACGGATTAAGAGTCCGGTGCTCTGCCAATTGAGCTACAGGAGCATTACAGCGACGAAAATTAAATAGTTAGATTCATCATGTCAACGCTTTTATCTCAGGTCTGTCTCTCTTCTGAAGAAATGAACTGAATTTAGTATAGATATTTTCTGCAAAGTAATGTGAACCGAATATTATCAGTAGAGAGTCTTTATCCACTGCGTTCAATGCGCTTTGTAATGCATCATCAAATTCAAGAATTTTAACCGAATCAATTGCGCACTTATTACCTTCATCAGAAAGGTTTGATGCAGAAACAGAGTCATGACCGGGAATTTCAGAGCAGATGAGTTTTGTGCATTTACCTGAGAGCTCCTTTATTATTTTTTTATGGTCTTTTTCGCTTAGCAGCGCCAGTAGCGTTACGATTCGTTTTGTCGGATAATGTTTATTCAATGCTTTAAATAAATTTTTTACGGCATTCGGATTGTGAGCGACATCGTAAATCGCAAGCGGATCTTTAGAAACTATTTCCATTCTACCCCGAACAGATACATTGTTAAAACCGTTCCGTATTTCTTCCTCAGCTAATGACAAACCCGGCATATTGCGTAGCGCCGCAAGAGCGGATTGGATGTTTTCGATCTGGTGCTCTCCCATTAACGGAACAGAAATATCTTTCATCGGGATATTCTCGATTTCTGCGTCAAAGGTGAGCCCATCGTCTCTAAAGATTACCTTTGAAACAGTGCAAACTCCTGAAGCCATTAAAATTTCAACGTCTGATTCTTCGGCATGCTGTTTGATGACTTCTAATACTTCTTCTGAATTTTTTGAAACAACACACTTGACACCTTTTCTCATAACAAACGATTTCTCTTTAGCGATTTTCTTTATTGTATCGCCCAGATACTTCGCATGATCAATACTTATGGAACTGATAATGGTTATCACCGGATTTACGAGCATGGTTGTATCTAACCGCGCTCCCAATCCAGTTTCCACAACAGCGATATCAACTTCCATATCCGCGAAATATTTTAACGCGATGACAGTTGTGACTTCAAAAAATGACGCTCCACTCTTCTCAACGCTTTCTTTTAATGTTTCCGCATACTCAATTATCGCTTCATCGCTGATAGGCACGCCGTTAACTTTTATCCGTTCGTTGAAGTCAATGAGATGTGGAGAAGTATATAAACCTGTTTTTAGACCCTTCTCGCGCAAGACTGATTCTATAAGAGAGCAGGTTGAGCCTTTTCCATTTGTACCTGCAATGTGGACAGCGGGGTACTGATTTTGTGGATTACCAACTTTTTCTGCTAACGATCGGGAGATTTCAAGCCCAAGATGAATTCCAAAGGTTCTTAGTCCGAACAGATAATGAAGTGTCCTATCGTATTCTGAGGTACGCATAGTTCGATTTTTTTAGTTGGTTGCGTGCGACTCTATAACTTCGAGAGGAACAAGTTCAACTTCGGCCAACTCTTTTCCCAGAAACCGCTCCGCCATCTCTTTGAATTTAAATGGAAAGTCGGATACATAAAAACTATGTTTATCGGTATTCTCTTGAGAGGAATTCCCCAATCCCTGTTCATCAAGTATCTGCTTTAGCTCGCCGGCTGTTGCTTCAGCTGAATCAACTAATATAATTTTATCGCCCACTATTTCTTGGAGTACCGGTTTCAAAATAGGATAATGTGTGCAACCGAGAATTAGAGTATCTATGCCCCCTTCTATCAGCGGAGATAAATATTCCCGTGCGATATCCCTTGTGGTAGATTTAGATTCCCAACCTTCCTCCACGAGCGGCACGAATAGCGGACAGGCTGCTGCTGTTACCTCAATAGATTTATCAATATCCTGAATCGCCTTTTTATATGCGCCTGATGAGATTGTACCATGTGTGCCTATCACACCTATTTTTCCATTTTTTGTGCTTTCAGACGCCGCCCGCGCTCCGGGATTGATAACTCCAATGACAGGAATATCAAAATCGTCCTGGAGTATATCGAAAGCCTCTGCCGAGGCAGTATTACAAGCGATAATTATGGATTTCACACCTTTATCGTAAAGAAAAGAAGCGTCCTGCCGGGCAAATAATTGTACTACCTTGGGGCTTTTTGAGCCATAGGGCACTCTTGCGGTATCGCCGAAATATAGTATATTTTCCTGCGGAAGCTGCCGTGATACTTCTCGAACTACAGTCAATCCCCCAATTCCCGAATCAAATATCCCTATAGGTTTATCGTTCAATTAAACCTTCAATTTGATGATATTATCAGTTGTTCATATTTTCTTTTGAACTTTCGGACGCTCTCGTAAATCGCTTCGGCGATTTTCTGCTGATATTTCGAGGATTTTAAATTCTTTTCCTCTTTTCGGTTGGAAAGAAACCCCGCTTCTACATAAGCATGAGGCATAGAAGCTCCCACTAAAACATAAAATCCCGCTTGCTTTACTCCTCTGCTCGGCGATGAAATTTTCTTTCTTAATTCTTTTTCTATCATCGCCGTTAAGTCCTCCGATTCTCTCATAAAAGACGCTTGCGCAAGGGACGCTAAAATTAGTTTTTCATTCGCGAACTTACTATACCTCTCCGCGTTTTCCTTTTCTTCAAACCGGATTACTGAGTTTTCACGTTCAGCAACCAGGATCGCGCTTTCAGTTTTTCCGGGTCGGAGAAAGTATACTTCAAATCCTCTAACCTTCCTGTTCTTAGGAAAATCGTTCAGATGCACGCTGATAAATAATTTCCCCTCGTTCCTGTTTGCTATTTTCCCTCTTTCTTCCAATGAAACGAACACATCTTCATAACGTGTATACACAACTTTTACACCTAATTTTTTCTGAATCAATTTCCCAATTTTTTTTACAATACTAAGGGCAGCGTCCTTTTCTTTTAAGCCTGTAGGTCCGATAGAGCCGGGATCTTTTCCTCCGTGCCCCGCATCGAGAACTATCGTATCAATAAGCCATCTCTCACTATCTTTATGCAGGTTTTCTTCTACTTGTTTCCTGCTAATTATCATCGGTGTTCTTAATGATATTACTATCTGATGCGGATCGGTAGTTTGATATATTTCAGGGTTCTCCACTTCACCTTTCAATTTGAATGATAGCTGAGTAGATTCCTCCATTTGAACCGGCACCACTTTTATCACCGCTCCGCGAAGTATCGTTTTGCTGATTGCCAATGAATCACTTACTCCATTAACAATCGTCAGATACAGCCAGCCTAATTCCTTATTTACCCAGGCTCGATAAGAATCCAGCGGAAATTCACGTGTAGTGGAAATCTTTATCAGCGTACCGTTCGCTTTTTCCAGCAGCTGAACCCCTGTTATGTTTTCCAGTGCAGTCTTTATTTCGAGTATATTCGACTCTTTGCTGTAGCTAATCTTTTCATTCATTATTTTGCTAAGAATATCCATAAGAGGTATTACCGGAATAAGAATATCATTCTCTGAAGATAATGAAGGTACGGGAAAGTGAAGAATATCATCTCCATTATGGTCCTCACTCAAATCTTCCAATAACACAAACGAACTGTAAGCAGACAGTTTCATTCGCCACTGCTTAAACTTGATGTCCATTTTTTTCTTTTCTGCCGAATAAAATGTGCGTGCTTCAAGCAGTCGAGCAATGTCAATCCCGCTCACAAACGAAATATTATCCTTCTCGATTGTTTTCAAGATTTCGATTCTTCCCGGATCATTTGAATACACAACTTTGATTTCCGAGCCGTTCGATTCGCCAATAAAGATAAAAGCCAAAAGGATGGCGAGTGATACTTTTTTAAATAGATAAATCAATTTGAAATCCTATCCTTGTTTCTTCCGTGCTCTCGTTTTGCGCGCTCCTGCTGTAACGCTCCAATTTTACGGACGCTGAAAAATAAGTTGAAATATCTTTGCTTGCAAGAACCATAAATCTGTATCCTTTATTGTAAACTGCGATATTTCTCAGTACACCCGGAAAGTCATGTTCGTAAATATATATTCTTGAAGCAAAAGAATCCGTGTTATGTAATGTTACTGCGAGTCTGAGCATTATTCTGTTTGACAGACTCATACCGATGGATGAAGATAAAAGATAACCATATTCAGTTGAGTTTCCCTGTTCAACACTTATCCGTTCAATTTGCCAGTTTAAAGTCCTATTTGATGAAAACCGGTGTTTCAACTTCAGCCTAAAATTTTGTCTTTTCCTATTTTGCACAATCTTTCTTTCGATTCCAAATTCATCCGTTTGAAATTGATTCTCTTCCCTATTTGCCCCCCAGGCTCTTAAAGAAATTGAATTACTTCTGTTTATTTGACGGTTAAGCTCCAACCTATAATCTTCCCTTCGGCTCGGCGTTCCGATGGTTGCCGTAACCCATGGTCTTTTGTACAAATCTCGGAATCCGGAAAACGTTGTTATCTTATTCAGTTTCAGTTTTATTCCTGCATAAATCCCTTTTTCGTTATCACCCGCGCCGAAAGGATTTCCTCTCACTCCTCTGAACCCATCTTCATAATCCCGGTAAAGAATTCCTATTTGCGCTTTCTCATATACAGCCATCGCTCCATGGACTTGAGCTGTCTTTCCTCCATTGCTGCCGGCTACCTCACCAAATAGGCTGAAATAGCTGTGCTTGATATTATAGTCAACGCTCAATGATTTATATTCGCTTCCGGCAAAGTCGTTTATTTTATCAGGCGTTTTTAACGGATTTATTTCAGTGTCGTAATCAACAATCGCGAAATTAGCACCGATTTTATATTTTTTCGTATTCCATTCACTCCTAAAACCTATTATCATTTCCCGAACACTGTTTTTTCCCGCAATTTCACTTTCAGTTCTATGCAAGCCACTCTCTCTAAAGTTCAATACATCTCCCGAATCTGATAGCGCGGCATCCCGATTCAGTAACGAAGCAAATGCCAACGTTTTTATTTTACCGTATTGCCGACTTCCTGCAACTCCTCTTAAATTTCTTGTCTCCACAGCCGATTTGTAGGGCAGTATTCCCTTAGCCTGCTTTCTCATTGTCAGAATTGGATTGCCGCCCTTTATAAAGCTTCCATTTCCCCAGAACAATAATCCTTGACCAATCTCTAATGAGTAATCCCCGATAATTTTATTATATTCATTATTCCTGTTTTTACCGGCAAAGTAAAACGAAAAATAATCGACTAATTCTTTTTCGCCAGGGTCGCGCTCGATCAATACGCCTGCTGAATATCCATTTTTTAGTTGAGTAGCCGCTCTTGTATAATACTTATACGGAAATACCTGCAAACCGTTATCGGATGAATTTCGTATGACCCGATTTCTTATAGTAACCCGTTCAAGCTCAGGTTTCTTAAAGCCGAACCCCGAAATTGAAATCAATAAATCTTCTTGTTCTCGTTCCAATTGTAAAGATCTTATGTCTCGTGCATCGTTGAATAGTTCTCCCTGATTTCTAAAAGCCTTTACTCTTTTCAGTGTGGAGGCGTCTATAAGAGGATTCTCACTCAATTTTTCCAATGAATCTTCATTTAAATTTATCGTATCTCTGATAAATTCTTCAAGGTAATCATAGAGATCAGACGCTCCTTCTATTTCAGTATCAGAATTTATGTAATTTTCAAATTCAAAATCCTGACCAAAGAGCAAGCCCGTTTTTAATACTAAAAATATCAATACAGCCAATATTTGGAAACGGTTCAAAATGTAAAACCGAATGAAATGTTTTGTGTGGTGCCGAGGAATTGATGCGTGACTGCTGAATAGTCTATCGTGATTCCTTTTGATGTCAGCCCGAACCCCATAGAAATAATCGAGGGATTGTTCGAAACACCTAACCTCAAAAACTGTGATGGGAACAGTTCTATTTCGGCGCCAACCCGAAGTATATCACTAAAGCCTCTCTCTTTTTGATACTCTGTAATCACCTTAAAATTACTTGCCGGAAGGTATAACAATCCCAACCGCATACTCGGCGGTAGCGATTCTTCACCTGCGCTGACAGTTGGAGAATTTAGATTGCGAATGGTAAGACCAAGAATAAGATTATCTTTTAACTCTGCCAAAATTCCTGAGTTCATACTCATACTTCTTCCGACTCCATAGCCTTTTATTCTTACTTCCATTAGATTTAGAGAAATTCCGATAGATATATTTTTAAAAGGATTTTTTGCATATCCAACTGATAACAAATTTTCTCGGTATAGAGAAAATCCGAATCTCGAAGCTGACAATCCAAAAGCTCCGAATCTTGAAGGTATTGCCATTGCCAAGCCTGATTGGGATAATTCCTTTAGACCGAAGGGATGCGAATAGATCACGCTGAAATTTAATTGGCTCTGTTTCGTGAGATTAGCCACGTTTCCGAATAGGGCTAATTGGTCAGATGGAAGGGCAGAATACGAGCCTCCTAAAGCTGATGCCCTTGCGGAGAGTAAACGCTCTTCAAATGCTCCACCTGCCTCATTTATAAGAAGGAGATACGGGAGAATAAGTGATATTACAAAACAGCTCCACTGAGAAGTAATGTAACCGGGCATTCTATCTTTTTCTCACAGGAGCAAAGTACCTATAACCCTCACGGATTTTGTGTAATAAACGTCCCCTGATATATTTTTAACTCTCTGAATTCTTCCTTTTATGCTAAAAGTTTTATTTTTTTCTACTTTATAAGACATACGAAATACCGGCCCGATCCCTACAAGATTTCTAACCCGCTCTCCCTTACTAAGGAAATTGAGGAACCTCTTTTCCGTGCGTGATGATCGGGTAATCCCTACCAGAATGAGCATCTTTTTCATCGGTCGGTACGATAGATTTGCTTCCACGGACGTAATCCTCCTTTCCCCTACCCGTTGCTCCAAGAATTTATCCCAGACCAGCTTCCCGTCTTCTTCCAACTCAAATCGGGAAGACAACTGAAAGCTCAAATTCTCTTTTAATTCAATGGTTGTAAGCTGTCTGTGAATAAAATTTCTTAGAACTAACGATCTGACAGGTAAGATTTCGTCATCATAATCATAATCAAAATAATTAGCCAATACCACGAACGATTGTTTTGTTTTGATTTTCGACGAAAATATAATCATCATTTCAGATGATAATAAAAATATTCTGTTCCAGTGATTATCCGCGCTTCTCTCCCCGAATAAGTACACAATATGGTCTAAATTCATAGTCGCTTTCAATTTGATTCGAAAATCATCGCCGAAACGATGTTCGTATCCGGTCTCGAACAGCAATCTAAGTTCATCTCTGTCGTCGAAATTATTACTGTCAGGTGTGTCATATCGTAGTCGGTTCGATGATGCGAAAAACCCGATCGAATCATTTATCGTAGGATTAAACTTTAGAGATGATGATAAAATTAATGAGCCTGATTCATTGCCAGGTGATAACAGTGGGAGATTTACGTCTGTCAGTGAAGAAGAAACAGAATACTTTTGTATGTTACTCCTGAATCCGGCGTTGATTCTTCCTTTTAATTTATTATTGCCGAACGACACGCTGAGCTGGTTTTCGGCCGAATCATTTATTCTTCGTCGACTCACTTCTCCTATATCTTGTTGCGGTGATTCAAATTCAGTCTGTGCAAACCGAAATTTTGTCGCCCATCTGAACGTAACTCCATCTGATATTCTGTATCGAAGATTATTTCCAAATCCGCTCAATTTCTCCGTTCGCGTTTCTATCTCCCCTGCTTTATTTATGAAATAATCCTGCCTTTTCTCTCTGATATCCATATAGAATGAATCGCTTGTCGCTTCATAAAAATTTCGAGAAAATTTAATCGCTGCGTTTTGCGATTGGTTTTTTCTTTGCTGAAAACGTTCCCCGATAATTCCCGCATCAATTTCACTATTCCATCCCTCAATATTTTGTTTCCTTCTCCTTATTGATGAAACGAACTTAAATCCGGAGTCTTTTTGTTCCCTTCTGGAATCCCAAATTGGCCCTCCAGCCACCTTTAGATTGGTAAATGGGAAGGACCCATCATTTACGCCGAGCTGAAAATAAATTGTTTGCGTGTCGTTGAACAATCCTGTGTGTCGGTCTTTAAAGACGCTTGAAAACATTTCTGTTGAAATCTTTGATTTCGCAGTCAAAGGAATATCATATCTCACTCTGAATTTCTGATTATCCTTCCAGCGTGCTTCTGTGTTTCCGAACTCAAGCCGTGTAGTCTCAAAAAATTCTTTGACGCTGAAAAATCCCGAAGCGTAATTTCCCTCATGGCTTAAGCCAAGTTGCCACACACTTGTATTATTTCTAAGTGAATAGTTAACAGAATTTGAATCAGGAAAATTGATACCTAAGATATTGGACGATTGCGATTGTCCCAATAAAGATGAAGAGAACAGGGCGCTGATAAAATAGGGTACTATTGTTAAAACGATTGAAAACTTTGCTGAAATAGGATTACTCCTTCGTAATATTATCTCCCTCCGGAACGACTTTATAAACCTTTTCACCCTTTTTCGCCATCCCATATTTTTCACGTGCGAGTTTTTCCATATACTCGGGAACAAACTTAAGCTTTTCTATCTCTTCTCTAAGCCTTACTCCTTCTTCTTTCAAAGAATCAAGCTCCGCCTCAATTCTATTTTTCTCTTGAGTATATCTATACCATGAAATCAGGCCCCTGTCATTAAACAGGAATGCAATTGAAATCCCCGCCGCAACTGCCACAAGGAATAATTTTTTTATAATCCTGAATATTTGCTTGAGATCGAATCTTGGCTCAGATGGTTTAATAACAAAATCCTTTTGAATAATTCAGTCTGATTAGTTGCTCCTGATAATCCCGCTAAGTCCGATAAATTTTGCGGCATTTCCTAATTCATTTTCTATTCGCAGGAGTCTGTTATATTTCGAAACCCTGTCGGAACGGGAAGCCGAACCTGTTTTTATTTGCCCCGAACCTGTAGCTACCGCCAAATCAGCTATCGTCGTATCCTCCGTTTCGCCGGAGCGATGTGATATAATGTAACTAAATCCATTCGACTTGGCTAATTCAATAGTTTGTAAAGTTTCTGTTAGTGTCCCGATCTGATTTAGTTTTATAAGTATTGAGTTACAGGACTTTTCATCAATCGCCTTTTGCAAGAAAGTAGAATTTGTAACAAGGAGATCATCGCCTACCAGTTGAACCTTATCACCGAGTTTTTCATTCATAAGTTTCCAGCCTTCCCAATCATTTTCGTTAAGACCGTCCTCTATTGAAAGTATCGGATATTTGCTCAACAGATCATCGTAATAATCAATGATCTCTTCGGTTTCTAATTTCTTATCATCGGATTCAAGAAAATAATTATTTTCTTCCGCGTTGTAAAATGTGGATGCAGCGGCATCAATCGCTAAAAATAACTTCTCGCCGACAGTGTGTCCCGATTTTTCCGCTGCTTCTAAAATAATCTCAATTGCTTCCTCATTAGAAGATAAATTCGGTGCAAACCCTCCTTCATCGCCAACTGCCGTAGCAAGTCCTCGTGATGAAAGTTCTTTCTTCAAATGGTGGAATGTTTCCACGCCCATTCGAAGCGCTTCTGAAAATGATTCCGCTCCCGCCGGAAAAATCATAAACTCCTGTATATCAACATTATTGTCGGCGTGCTGACCGCCGTTGAGTATATTCATCATCGGAACCGGCAGAATATATTCATCACCCTCTCCAAGATACTCATAGAGTGGAAGATTTAAAGAAATCGCCGCTGCCTTGCTCACTGCCATTGAAACGCCTAATATGCTGTTCGCCCCAAGAACGTTCTTGTTTTCTGTTCCGTCCAATTCAATCATCCGATTGTCAATATCTTCCTGCTCCGTCGCTTCCATTCCAATTACTTCCCGGGCGATAGCGCTGTTTACGTTTTCAACGGCAGAAAGAACTCCCTTTCCGAGATAGCGTGAAATATCATTATCTCTCAATTCGAGAGCCTCATGCTCTCCTGTTGATGCTCCTGAGGGTACAATTGCATTCCCGACTGAGTCATCTTCTAAGATTACGTCAACGGATACCGTTGGGTTTCCGCGCGAATCCAATACCTCAATCGCTTTTATTTCTTTTATCAAACTCATAGAATAGATTTCCTGTTTAAATAGTTAATATAAAGCATCTGAATATAAATTTAACTAAGAGAAGAGTCAAACTATTGAACGGTATGATTTATTCATCTGCTGCTCAGTTGAGTAATTTGCAGCAACATATTTTTTGTTTCTTGATTTATTACGATAGCTATACTACCTTAGTAGCATATTCAGCCGTACAAAATATTTGGAGTAAATTATGGAAAGACGCACCTTCATAGTTAAAGCCGGAGCTCTGTTTTCACTCCCGCTGATTATTACAGAAATCGGATGCGACGCTTACGGCGATTCAGACGATGTGACAGCTCCTGCGGGTGACAGTTCGGACTCTATAACTATAAATTCAACATTGAATTCAGGTCATACCCATTCTGTCTCTGTCTCTCTCGCAAATGTTGACAATCCGCCTACAATGGATCTGACGATTACTACCTCACGAAACTCAAGCCATACTCACAAAATTACACTCACTGAAAACGATTTTGTGAAGCTCGCTAATATGGAAACTATAATTGTTACCTCCACGACCGATTCAAGTCATTCCCACACATTCAGTATTAAAGTTTCATAAGAGGAAAAGAAAAGAGCAGCCGGTGGCTGCTCTTTTCATGAAATCAATTATCTGATTTTCATATCAAAATCGGATCAGTCATCATCTTCGTCATCTTCATCCGGATCATCGTCTTCATCCGACTCTAACTTTCCATTTTTATCTTTGTCTTTCCCGTAATCAGCAGACTCTTTTATGTTATCTTTGATGACCCTTCGGATTTTTTTGTTATCGCCATCTTCATCCTTATCAAGAATAATAATCGCCTGACCTGTGGAATCCTGTGAAAGAGTTAAATCATTAAAATCTAACATATCGCGGTTAGTTTCTATATCGTCGAATGCGAACCATTTTGCCTGTCGAAAGGCGATTATAATCTCATTTACAGCTCCTTCAACTATATCAAATCCGAGAGAGGTATCCGCAAACGTTGAATCTGATCCCGATAATAAAAATTTCTCATCAAAATCGAACGAGAGAAAAAACGGAATATTGGTGACTTGACTATCTGCCGTAGCGCCGGTATAAAGGCCTTCTAGATAGATACTATTGCCAAATAACGGATCGCTTTCATCCACTAACACTGTGGTGCTGTCATCATCTTTCTCGCCGCCTTTAATCTTATGTAGCTTTAGTTCTATTTCGGTATATGTGGCTGCGATTATCGAGATAGTGTCCAGCGATGGGCTGACGGTATTGGTAATAAGGTCAACTACATATGGACCTTTGAATTTTATATTCTCATTTTCATCTTCTTCGTCTTCCTCATCTTCAGACTCCTCTTCGCCATCCTCATCTTCATCTTTTGCCTTAAGCTTAATATCTTTAAGCGCTAACCGGGCGTCTGTCAGAGTAAGAGTACCTATTTCAATTCCAGCTACGTCTTTAACCGACAGAATTACGGAATCTGCCGCGCTAAAGTTTGAGATTCCTTTACTTAAACTCGTACTTGGCGCTGTGCCCTGTATTGAGAGGGAAATGCCTGCCCTTGTTAATGTGGTATTATTATCACCGGGTGCCACGACAGCGTCATCCGATTCACACCCTGCGCTTGTAAGAAATAACGCAGACAAGCTTAATATTATCAGTATTTTAGTAACCATCTATTGTTTATTCTCCTTTAACATTCTACGTTTGACATACGATTACTTCTACTATCTTTTCTATTAAAAGTTCCGACATTTTTTGCTTTGTATCACATCGTCTTCCATCACGTATTTTTAAATGTTACTGTGATTAAACGGCTTCTCTCCGATATTTATCTTTGTAGAATTCTTTATTTGAGATAACTTTATCTCACTTAAATAATGCAGGCTTAATTTTACTCAATTGAGGATTTAAATGATGTTAAGTAGATTACAATATAGCCGATTTTCGAATGATGAAATGTCAAAGCGGTCTTCTATTTATTTGAATTCATTGAATAGCCGTAGAAGTGTTAGAGATTTCTCAAACGATCCTATTGCTGAAGAAATTATTATAAACATTGTATCATCAGCCGCTGCGGCTCCCTCCGGAGCCAATAAAGAGCCATGGACTTTCGCTATAGTTAAAGACCCTGAACTAAAGAAAAAAATCCGGACAGCCGCAGAAAAAGAAGAAAAAGAGAATTATGATCACCGCTTCCCTGATGAATGGCTAAATGATCTTAATCAGTTCGAAACCGACTGGCACAAAGAATTTCTGGAGGATGCCCCATACTTAATAGTAGTATTCAGGCAGGTATATGGAATTGATGATGATAAGCGCACTAAGAATTATTATGTCAACGAGTCAGTTGGAATAGCAACCGGTTTTTTATTAACCGCCGTTCACAATGCCGGTTTGGTTGCTCTGACACATACACCGAGCCCTATGGGATTCCTTGAAAAAATATTAAACAGGCCGGAAAACGAACGGGCGTTTTTGCTTATACCTGTTGGTTTTCCCGCTGAGGATGCGAAAGTGCCTGTCCTTAAGAAAAAACAATTTGAGGATTATGCCGTAATCTATTAACAGATTGATCTTAGAGAAAATGGCTTGTTTTTCAAATAATTAGTGTATTTTAATTAGCAAGGTGAAATATGTTTAAGCATATCGTTATGTGGGAATTAAAAGATTCGGCAGCCGGAAACAACAGCATCGAAAATGCAGTGCTAATTAAATCTTCTCTTGAAAAATTACCGGAGTTGATTCCTCAGATCTTAAAATATGAAATCGGCATTAACATTAGTGATTCCCCGGCTTCGAATGACCTTCTACTTTATTCCGAGTTTAAGAGTAAAGAAGATTTTGAAATTTACCGCGATCATACCGAGCACAAAAAAGTAGTCGATCTTATTCGTGAACGAACAGCCAAAACGCATGTAGTGGACTATGCCGATTCTAAATAAGCTAACTCGCCACGCCGGAAGCTTTTCTGAAAAATAATAAGAATATAGAATCTCTTCAAAGAGAAATTGACCATTTGTCCTCTATCATTAGAGCCACAAGACTCATGAATACCACACTCGATTTAGATCTGCTGATGGAGCGTATCCGAAAAATAGCTATGGAAGAATTACAGGCAGAAAAGGCCACAATATTTTTGGGAGACGAGGTCAAGCAAGAACTCCATTCCGCTTATCTTGAAGACACATATCTGAATATTGATCTCGCTTTTGGCTCCGGTATTGCCGGAACAGTAGCGAAAGAAGGGAAAAGTATAATAATCGACGACGCGCAGAACGACGATCGTTTTTATAAAGGTGTGGATGAATTATCCGGATTCATTACAAATACAATTCTTTGTTCCCCGATGTTTAATAAAGAACATAAGTTGATAGGCGTTTTCCAGGCTTTGAACAGTAAGCGCGGAAAATTTTCTAAGGACGATGCGCGTTTTTTGGAGGATCTGTCTATTCAGGCAGCGCTTGCTATAGAAAACGCATGGCTGTACGCCGAAGCAAAAGAGAAAAGAAGATTAGAAGAAGATCTTGATCTTGCCCGTGACATTCAAACAAAACTGCTTCCACTTTCACTGCCTGATACTCCAGGCTATGAAATTGCCGCTATCAACATTCCCGCCCAGGCTGTAGGCGGAGATTATTACGATTTTATGGTGGTGGATGATGAAGGTCTTTACTTTGCTTTGGGTGACGTATCCGGAAAGGGAATTTCAGCCGCCCTTCTTATGGCAAGCCTGCAAGCGAGTTTCAGGTCTCAAGCGGCGGCATGCGCTGAAATCGCTGATCTGACTTCATCACTTAATAATCATATATTTAACTCTACTCCATCCACCAAGTACATCACTTTTTTTTCGGGAATTCTCCAATTTCAGGATGGATCGGTCAAGTACTGCAATGCCGGGCATAATCCTCCATTGCTGATAAAAAACGATGGATCTTCCGAATATTTAAAGACCGGAGGAATTCCCCTGGGTTTTGTTTCGGACACCCCTTATGGGAATGAATCTATGCGGCTTTCCCGGGGTGATATTCTTTTGCTTTTCTCAGACGGAGTTACGGAGACATTCGATGAAAATGAAGTGGAATTTGGAGAGTCAAGATTATCGCAGCTGGTAGCGAGTAACAAAAATCTTGACGGCAATGAAATTATCAATCTTGTATTAGCAAGTCTTAAGGAATTTTCCGGTGAAGATATATTCCTTGATGATGTTACAATGTTAATCATAAAATGCCTCGCTTGAGTGTCATTTATCTAAAAACTTATATACGCTGTTGCATTTGACCCATTTTATAACTATATTATCTTAATATGTATCAAATAAACCGGAACAATCAATGGCTTCTATTTTTATAATTGATGATGATAACATAATTCGAGAAAATCTTAAGGATTTTCTTGAACTTGAAGGCCATGATATCAATACGTTTTCCACCGGGGAAGATGCTTTATCCCGTTTGAGCCACGATACCCCCGATATAATGCTTGTTGACCTTCGTCTGCCCGGAATTGATGGTCTTGAGCTGCTTGAAAAAGTTAAGGACAGATCGCAAAATATCGAAGTGGTGATAATTACGGGACATGCGGATGTTTCAACTGCTGTTAAAGCAATTAAACTCGGCGCACGTGACTATATCAAAAAACCGTTTGATATGGATGAAATTTCCATAATCGTCCAAAAGGCTGTTTCTGCGAGAAAGATGGATGAACATTTGGCATATCTCCACAAGGAAGAGCAAACCAGATTAGGATTCGGCGAGATTATCGGTACCAGTGTAGCTATTAAGAAAATTTTTGAATTTGTCCGCGATGTTGCACAATCTCCTAAAACAACAGTTCTGATAAGGGGGGAGACAGGAACAGGAAAAGAGCTAGTTGCGCGTGCCATTCATAACAACAGCAATCGGGCGAAAAAGCCATTTATTGAAGTTAACTGTTCCGCATTTCAAGAGACGCTTCTTGAAGCGGAGCTCTTTGGGCATGAAGCGGGAGCATTTACAGATGCAAAAGTACAGAAAAAAGGTCTTGTAGAATTATCTCATGAAGGTTCTTTTTTCCTGGATGAAATCGGCGATATGAGTGTCAGCCTGCAATCTAAGGTGCTTAAAGTTATAGAGGAACAGGTCTTCCGAAGAGTTGGCGGAACCAAAGTAATATCTGTTGACACTCGAATTATTAGCGCTACATCCCGAAATTTAGAACAATTTGTAGCCGATGACAAATTTCGGCAGGACCTGTATTATAGACTGAATGTGGCAATGATTGAGCTTCCGCCGCTCAGAGAACGGGACGAAGATATAATATTGCTCGCTGAACATTTTGTCGGTGTTTTTAATACTGAATTCAAAAGAAATATCAGAGGTATTTTACCTGATGTGAAAGAACTGTTTATGAATTATTCCTGGCCCGGAAATGTGAGAGAAATAAAAAACGTAATGGAAAGAGCCGTCCTGTTTGAAAAAGGAGAATATATTTCCAGTGACAGCATCAATATATTTGTTTCTTCAACGGCGCATTCTCAATCTAAAGATGGCATATCAGCGGATTTCATCATCAATGACTTTCCTGAAAAGGGTATTTCCCTTGAAGATGTTGAAAAATCATTAATATTAAAGGCACTCGAATCAACCAATAGAAACCAGACAAAAGCGGCGAAATTGTTAGGTATTTCAAGGGAAACCATAAAATATCGAATGAAAAAGTTTAGCCTTACCTGATTACTGCCAATCAAATAAACCGGTCTATATAAACCATTCCTGTCATATCAACCTAATAACAGTTGTTCTCTCCACATTACTTCAGCAATAAAAATCGAAATTAATTAATTTTTTATAGTGCTTTAGCCTTAATATTTCACTATATTACAGCCGTAAGATCCCATCCTTAGTTAGAATTTAATTTTTGCGGTACGCATTGATTGGCACAAGCTTTGCACTGAGCAGAGCTGGTTATTGTTTATCAATAAAATTTATAGAGGATATTTGGGACAAACACAAAACAAATAGGGTGACACCATGAAAAAGAACAAACTGGTCCCTATAATCGGTTTTCTGATTATAGGCGCAGTTTCTCTAATGGGCTGTAGCAGCGATTTGCTTACCGCTCCTGAAGGGAAAACAAACAATCAATCAGCTGCGCAGCAGAATGGAATACCAACTGATCAATTAAATTTGGTTTCCTGGAATGCTGATATCGTGAGTGATCTTCACTCCTTAAATAAAACAGCTTATCAGATTAAACTTATCCAAGCGCATAAGGGAGGCAGTGTAGGAGGTAAAAGAACTTTTGGTAACAAGGTTAAAATTCCTGCAAACGCATTAGCAGTGGATACAGAAATATCCGTAGAAGTACTTTGCATTGATAAAAATGATCAATGTGGAGCTTCTGTGGAATTTTTGCCAAATATAAGTTTCCAGCTTGACGTTACCGTTACATTATCTTATGACGTTCTCAATTTTGATGGCGATCCTAATACTCTGAAGGTGCTCTGGTATGACGACACAACCGGATTATGGGTCGAGGTTGAGGGTGCGGTTATTGATGAAAAGCATAAGACCGTTTCAGTACAAGTCGATCACTTCACTCAATACGCATGGAGTTTATAATATTGAGTTTGAAGATCAGACTATACTGTCTTATCAATCAAAACTTTAACTTTAAAGGAATGTCATGGAAACTATAAACGGAAAAACCCTTCAGCTGTTCATTGAGAAGGTCTCCGAGTTGGCTAACCGCAGATGCGGAAAGACTTTCGCCAACAAAATGAGATCGCTCAGGACAGAAAGGGAACGCCTGCTAAAGAACAATTGGCGAAGAATACCACCTGAAGCCTTGCTTTCCGCGGAAAAGCAAGAGATTTTCAGGGTAATTGATTTCGATACAATTGTTCTGAACGCTGCTGAGTACTTGAAAGAGAAGGAATACGTAGAATTTCTATTCGATGTAGCCGAAGTTTCTATCAGTTTCAGCCAGATGGAAAGAGCCCAACGGCTTTTGCATTTGGTAGTAACAAAACTGAAGAAATTCAGCACAGACCTTCTGCTTGCAAAGGCTCATCAACGTCTTGGAGATATCTCTTTCTATAGGAATAATTGGGTTACTACACTCAGACATTATACAAAGAGTCTTGATCTCTTTACGAAATCAAAAAACAATCAGGGAAGAGCGCACGTTAAAAGCTCTATTGGTTCTACCTTAGTAAGACAGGGTGAAATCATCAAAGGAGAGAAACATTTAAAAGAAGCAAAAGCGATTGCCAAAGCTTCGAGGTTGAATGAATTGCTTAAAAAGATTAATGTCAATCTCGGTAATGTTTACAGCACAAGAGGAATGTGGGATGAAGCAATGAAGTGCTATAAAGAATCTCTCTCTTTGATAGGAAGAAAACGCGACGATGCAGAACGAGCAAGATTATATATTAATATCGCTATTATATTTAAAGCTCGCGGAGAATTTGACAAGGCATTGGAGCACTTCCAGAAGAGTATAAAATTAGCGACTTCGGCAAATGATCAATATTCTAAAGGACTGTCTTATCTTGAAGAGGCGGAACTTTATTGCAGAATAGGCGATCTTGCTGCCGGTACTGCATTGGCTACAACCGCCTTCAGAATATTCTCAGGATTGGGAGAGCGTCTCAGCGTTGCCGAAGTTTATAAGATATTCGGCATAATAAATCGCGAGAACAAACGGTATGACACTGCACTATCGTACCTCGAAAATAGTAAGCGGATTAACGAGGATTATGACGATTCGCTGAACCTGGGTGAAACCATGATGGAAATGGCGAAACTCTATGGTATGAAGGGCGGAGAAATCGTCAAAGCGAAAGAAAGCGCTCAGACCGCAATCTCCTGCTTTAAGAGGATTAATGCGGATGTAAGAGTATCTCAGGCAAAGGAGTTGTTAGCAGCTTACACAGCTTGATGTGTGAGTGAAAGATATACTACTTAGCTGATACTTGTTAGGAAATGTTTTCGGGCTGAAGGAATTAATTACTTTCAGCCCGAAAATTTATTTATACGTAATTATTTAACGCAATTTATTTTTATTTAGGCTATTTTGGGAGGCATGGGATTGAAGGATCATCTAACTACTATCTTCGATAGTATCACGGAATATATCGCGCTATGTGATAAAGACTTCAATATCATTTATTCCAATAAACCGGCAGATATAGTTTTGGGACAGGGTAAAAGTTTAGTCGGCAACACTTGTTTCAGCAAATTTCGCGGAAAAGACGAAAAGTGCGCTGACTGCCCTCTTGAACCAACCATTCAGGATGGAAATGTAATTCCTCTTGAAAGCTACGACGAACGGTTCGACGAATATTTTGAGGAAAGGACTTATCCAATTCTTTCTGAAGACGGCGAAATTGAGGGATTTGTACTTATGAGTCGAAATATGACTAAATCAAAAGAGATAGATGAGAAATACACTCAATCAAAAAAATTAGCCGCTCTCGGGCAAATTAGCTCCGGTGTAGCCCATGATTTTAACAACGTTCTCACAGGGGTACTCGGTAGGGTTCAGATACTTAAACGACAAACCAACGATAAGCGCATCCTGAAGAATCTCTCAATGATTGAATTGGCAGCACAGGATGGCAGTGCCACTGTCAAAAGAATGCAGGATTTTGCGCGATTACGTACCGATGAAAAATTTATTCCTATTGATGTAAAAGAAATTATTGAGGAAGTGCTTGCGTTAACCAGACCTAAATGGCGGGATAATGCGGAAATGCAGGGAGTACTTATAGAACCGGTAGTAGAAATTGATGAACAATTTTATGTATTAGGCGATCCCTCAGATCTTAAGGGCGCATTTACAAATTTGATTTTTAATGCTGTTGATGCTATGCCCGAAGGAGGAGTTCTCACAATTCGCGCGGAAAAGAAAGCCGATAAAATTTTGATTGAATTTGAAGATACAGGAATCGGCATGACCGAGGACACTATTGAACGAATTTTTGACCCCTTCTTCTCAACTAAAGGTGTTAAAGGAACCGGCCTCGGCATGAGCGAAGTATATGGGGTCATAAAACGGCACAGGGGAGCTATTGAAACAACGAGCAAAATCGGAAAGGGCTCAAAAATAGTAATTTCTCTGCCATCTGTTAAAAAAGGCTCCAGCGCGGAAGAAACGGATGAAATTCTCGATAAACATGAAAGCAAGATTCTCATTATTGATGATGAAGAGTATATTCTTGATATGTTGGAAGAACTTTTAGAAGACCAGGGCCACAAAATCACCACGAGTTCTTCGACAGAAAAGGGCTTGGAACTGTTTAAAAATTTAAATTTCGATATTGTTATAACCGATCTTGGTATGCCCGACATGAGCGGATGGGAAGTTGCCGAACGTATTAAAAAAATGAATCGCAGCGTATCGGTAATTCTTCTAACAGGATGGGCTTTGAATTTAGAATCTGAAAAGATCAAGGAGAACGGAGTTGATTTCACACTTCAAAAACCTTTTTCAGAAGACGATCTTTATTCAATGATACTTGACGCCAAAAAGCTTAAAGACGAACTGTCTTCAGAAACGATGCCTTGATAACAATACAGATTTTATCTTCTAATCTATAAAATATTTCTCCTGCCCTCGATTTATTACTCGCTATTTCTTTCTTTTTAATCTCAAATTGTTAAATTTAAAATCAATAAAATGAGCTTGTTCATAAATCCATTTGATAAGGACCTGCCGCAAAAGGTTCTCCAGCTGAAGCCGATGAGCGGGTATTGCTTTATCATAGATATCGCCGGTTCCACTGAACTCAAAGATATTGATCTCTCAAAGTGGATTATTTTTATTTATAATACTTTTGCAAATATTATGGGTAATCTATTTATGAAGTTCAATCCCATTAAGAGTCTCGGCGATGCGCTTATGTTCTTCATTCCCGAGGATAATATGAAAGACGAAAATCCGCTTACGCTCTTTCATGCGCTTTGGAATATCATTTCGAGTGATGAACCGAATCTAAGAGAGGTAAAGATTGGCGTTACATTTTGTTCTGATGCGTATGACATTACTTTTGTTCCTGATACCGTAGATGTATACGGCAAAGATATTGATCTTACCGCGCGCCTGGCGTCGCTTGCTGAAAGCCAGGAGATAATTATGAATGGCAGCTTTGTTGAAAAGGTCACTGAAGAATATGAAAAGTCAGAGGATTCCGAAACTTATTCTGAAATCAAGTTAATCAAGGGCCCTTGGCCTACTAAAATTAGTGGCTTCGCCGATTATCAGAATATATACAAAGTGACAAAATAAACTGCACAAAAAGTTTTATACTCTTTTTTCATCTGCTTCTGATTCTACCATTTTCTTTATAGTCCTGATTCCGAATATTCGTTGTTAGTTTCAGATCGTCCGGATAAAAAATAATAAAACTATTAATGGACTACCCCTACTAATTTTGGCTTGTTATCAGCCCTGGTGATAAAATGAAATTGAGCCGGAGGGGGATTCTTCCTTCCGTTTAGAATTAGCTGCACTTCAACTCTGAAATACCCCTTAGAATTAATTATTACTTCTCTATCAAGTGGAATCGAAAAAAATGATTTATCGGATATAACATTAATTTGATTACCGATTTGATTACTATTTGAGTCATAAAAATGAGTCTGATATTCTGCCGGACTGTTTTCGTTCCCTAAAATTGTTTTACCTATATCTTCAAATTGTATCGATCCGCTTCGTATTCCACGATACTCTAATGGCGTTACATTATATAGAAAATACCGCAAGGTTTTCTTCTGACGCTCCAAAATAGTTTTGAGCATATAATCAGCAGCGGCTTCTTCCGGATATCGTGCCTCTTTAATCAAAACTTCCAAATGCTCACGCGTTAGCGCTCCTAAAATTTTAGCAGCCCAATAATCATCTGCTCGCCTGCTTATTCTTATCGGCTCATAAGGCCATGTTTCTTTCCATGTTGCGGGATCGTACGCCTCAGATTCAAATGCTCCCACCGATTTCCATTTAGTATATTTCAAGTTTTCCCAATCTTCTATCACCAGTCCCAACGTTGCGATATTTCTGAAGATCTTTTTTACGCTGTATAAATGTTCAAATCCGTCCCACATCCGATCATGCTCGGCGCCGTGCCCGCCGAACGCTTCACCGAAATCCAATAGATAGTGTTTAACATACCCCTTACCTTCATCGCCAACATACACGTCCAAAGAATTATCAATGCGCATATCGGAATGATTTGTGAACGCTCCAAAAACTTTCAAGGCTCGCAATACTCTTCGATTCTCATGGTTTACTCTGTCGTTTTTATCGTCTTTCCTCACCCCAACTTGAGATAACGGACCAAGAATATTTCCCTTAATAAAATAGCTTACCGTAGTTCGATATTGACCGTCAATAGGGGGAGCGACCTTAGATAACACCAAATCAACATCTTCCCGGGTAATAGCGCTACCCTTTTTTACAGTCAATTCTTCCGGCGCAAAGAAGTAGAGATAATCTTCAGGAACATTATAACCGAATCCCCAAAATAATCTATTTACTATGAGTGCCGTTGTTGTTTCAATAGCAGGGAATTCAGGAGGGTCGAACTTCATTAAGTAGAGCTCGCCCCTACTGTCTTCAATTATAAATCCGGGATTTCCGCCGCCGGTTTTCGCTTTTGCTACCGTCAGTGGCGCTACCGGAGGTCCAACTTCCTCAGGCCCGCGTAAGAGTTCTTCAGGCGATATCCGCTTGTATCCTAATCGCGGCTCATACCAGCTCGAGGTGGGCA
The DNA here is from genome assembly GCA_022573815.1 of Candidatus Neomarinimicrobiota bacterium. Lineage (NCBI taxonomy): Bacteria > Pseudomonadati > Fidelibacterota > Fidelibacterota bacterium. The sequence continues at coordinate 88,567 of JACZTG010000007.1, read as the reverse complement.
CATTATCCATCGAGTTCACATCCCCGGATTCTTTTACCGGAGATACATCCAACGCGTTTATTGCCGGACGCTCTACCAGAACCTCAAATACGTAGTTTTTCATATCAAAATCACTCGACTCGGGAAGGTCAATGGGATTGTCGTCATGCGAATCTGTAACCGGAGCCAAGTCAGCGAACTTTATGGAATGTCCACACGACGATAGTGTCAAAGTCATTATCGTCAAGACGGCTATCTTTGCACATTGGTTTAATTTCAATTTAAGACACTCAAAATTATTTCCAGTCTGTACGTTCGTTTTTATGTAAGGGAGAGCCAAACCCGAGCAGGAACTTCACTCCTTCAGAGCCATAAGCAAATTCTATTTTCCCAAATTCGCTTCTCCCTTGATGCGTTACCAAACCGAATCCGATTGCCCAGCGAGCATTATCAAAAGTCAAACTACTCAAGTCTTCCGATACAATAATGAAATCTGTAAACAGCTGCCCCGAGACCTGGTAAGCCAGCGGCCATTCATATTGCAGTGACGGAATAAAAGATATATTGTCCGTGGCGATAAGTTTTCGGGTGGATACACCGCGAAACGCCCGTTGTCGGGGGTATTCAGTAAATGAAATCGGCACTTCGTCATCTAAATTTTCTATTTTATCCACAATCAGTCTTGGTACTATAATCCTATTATCTTTGATGACAGGGATGAATGCTGCCACATCAAAGCCCATTCGTATGAATTTACTTTTGTCTCCATCAACACCCTGTGAATAACCAAGGTATCCGCTGAGCATTTTCCCCGAGGATATGCTTTTTTTAAATTCTCTTGTATCGTATTTAAATGCAGTCTCATTATAAATTTGTTTTCCTTCAACACCCACACCCGGAAGCAAGGCGACATCAAATACATCCTCAATGGTTAATCCGCTGATTCCGGAATTTCCGATTTTTCGTTTTTGATAAAATGAAGTGTAAAATAATTCTAATTTTTCAGACGGCCTGAATCCAAGAACAGCTTGAAACTTAATTCTTTCCTGAAAATATCTTCCAAATTCTTCGCTGGTAACCTTAAAATTATTTCTGCTATCGGTTACCGGATTTGCTCCAAATCCGAAAAATATTTGATCGTTAAATCTGTCTGAAAGTGAGAGCAGGCTTATCTGCCAAACTTTATCATTTATTAGGCCGTTGTAATTTACTTTCGCGTGCAATTCGGATTTGAATCGATTTCTGTATCTTCCGCCTAAAAGGACGCTTTTACTGTCATCCCGATAGAATAAATTCAATCCGTAGTATGGAGAGAAGCCGGAAGACAATAGTACACTGGGGTACCATCCGACTTTCTTATCAAAAACGAAAAAAAATCTTCGGCACGTGCTATGAAATTATCCTCAGAAATGACTATCACACTCTTTCCGGTAGAGAGTAGAATTCCTCTTACCACTTCACGTGGTAAATATAAACCTTTCACTATAGCCTTGCGTAATGTATAATCGGCTGACCGTCTTTCTCTTTCCACACCCCTGACATTTTGAGAAATTAATATTACGCTCTCTTTAGAGTCTGCTGATGTTGTGTCCTGAGCCGATGAATTTTCAGACGGGATAATAGCAAAAAACAAGGCTGTCAGTATGATAGTTTTACGTATTCTGATTTGTCTCAGATAATTTGTCAAACTCATTTCCTACATAACGAATGATAAACAGCCAGGCGATCACTGCAGCTAATATCGCCAAAGATAGCCATCTAACACTTGTAAAATCGGTGAATACCATTGTTATACCAAGGCTCAACAAGACTGCTATTGATTTAGCAAACCGTTGAACAAACATATCTATAAATGCCTTTGCTTTGTATTTTTCATTCCTTGTAGTGGGAACATACAATGTTTCCTTTGCCGATTGATTTATGGAATAACTGAATCCGTTGTCTACTGTGTTCAGAAGGCTTCCAGTCCATAGTATCGGAAGAGCGATAAACCCGGCGGAACCTACAACTATAACAATCGGAAGAAACATCAGCGCGGTTTTAACACCAAATCGTGTCATGATATAACTTGTAAGGAAGAGCTGCACGAACATCCCCACGAAATTCGTAATATTGAATATCAATGAAAATTGTCTGCCTATTGCCGGACCGTCAAGATAATGTTCGATTGTTGCAGTAAACTGAAAGTCCATTATAGTTGATACGATTTCATAGAGACCAACGATACCTGCTATTGCCAATAAATACTTTGAACTGAAAACAAGTTTTGCTCCCTCTATCGCGGGATTTTCTGATTTAACCTCAATTTCTGCGGCAGTTGATTTTTCTTCCAGAGAATCAGGAGGATTTTGATCAACCAGTATTCCGGCGTATCTAGCTATTATCATTATCACCAAAGCTATTACGAGAGTAATCATCAACCATGTTCTTGGCGTTACGCTACCGACCCAAACTCTTACAAAAGTGGTTCCTACGACTCCCCCAAGCACGCCGCCCAATCCTACAAGACCATAAAGTCGTTTTGCGGCATCGGATGTTACGCTATCATTCATAAACGCAAAAAATGTCGCCACCATTAATGTGCTGAAGAGATCTCCAAACAGATAGAAAGTCCAGATAGTTAAATCACCGGGGCTTTCAATTAAAAAACTGAAAATCACATATGCGAAAATTATAACTCCGGAAAATATATAGGTCAGTTGCTGACGACGATACTTACGAGCAAGCCATGTAAAAACCACCACGGCAGCAAACGCCACAAACATATTTAACACTTTCGCTATAAGCTCCGCTTGAGAACCTCTTAGGTGCCAAAACAGAATATCAACTCCCGTTTGGTCATAATATGTTATGAAAAGAGTTTTCTTGAGCGGCTTAAGAATCCAAAAGGATGTGATAACTAAGAAAAAATAGCTGAACATTAAGAGAGAAAGAGGCAACTCCTCTTTCTTGATATTCATAAAAGCTTTAAACGGATTAGCCATTTGACCCATTCAGGTTAAGATTTATATATACGAAAGCCGATATTACGAATACACTTATAAGAATTTTGTTTTATTCCTACGTTTATTATTAATAACAGCTTAATAAACGACAGAACGTTTTAATGATATGTAATAAACACGACAATAATCGCATTTTTTCTTAATGCAAATATGAATCGGTATCGGTTATATATTTTAAGCGATATTTTCTTCAGTATTTTGGCATTGTAGGATCAACCGTATCCGCCCATGAGAGGGTTCCTCCGTATAGATTCGCTACTCGGCTAAATCCCGAGTTTTTCAGGAAATTTGTTACCGAATATGAGCGCTCGCCACTTTTACAATAGATAACGATGTCACGGTGCATATCAAGCTCCGACAGCCTTGAGGGTATTTCCTGCATCGGAATATGAACACTGCCTTCTATTTTGCAAATTTTTATTTCTATATCTTCTCTAATATCAAGAAGAAGAATATCGTCTCCTTCATCAATTTTCTTTTTCAATTCAACAGGTGTTATCTGTTTAATTCCATCCAATTTATCTTCCTCGCTCTCCACGACACCACAAAAATCTTCATAATCAATCAATTCGGTTATTTCAGGGTTTTCACCGCATATTTTGCAATCGGGATTCTTTTTGATGTTTAGTTTTCGAAAATCCATGTTTAATGCATCTATTAAAAGGAGCTTACCCGATAATGATTTACCCATTCCAATAATAATTTTCATAGTTTCGGTCGCCTGTAATGTGCCGACAATTCCGGGCAATACTCCAAGGACGCCTCCTTCCGCGCACGAAGGTACGAGTCCGGGTGGTGGCGGTTCAGAGTATAAACACCTGTAGCATGGGCCGTCTTCGTAATTAAAAACCGATACTTGACCATCAAACCTGAATATACTCCCGTAAACGTTCGGCTTCCCCTCAAGCACACAGGCATCGTTTACAAGATAGCGAGTCGGAAAATTATCTGTTCCATCCACTACGACGTCATATTGTGATATAATTCTTCTTGCGTTTTCTGAACTGAAACGTTCGGCGTAAGTCTCGATCTCAATTCTCGGGTTAAGGTCTTTAAGCCGTTTTTCCGCCGCTTCTAATTTCGGCGTTCCAACATCCGAAGTTCCATATAACACTTGTCTTTGCAGATTCGATTCGTCCACAACATCAAAATCCACTATTCCCATTTTTCCGATTCCCGCTGCCGCCAAGTATAGCGAGGACGGACATCCTAATCCTCCGGCGCCAATGAGAAGCACCGAAGCTGCTTTGAGTTTTTGTTGTCCGTCTATGTTTACTTCCGGCATTATCAAATGTCGGCTGTATCTCATAATTTCCCAATTATCAAGCGTAACTGTCGAACCGCCAGCTATAGCGGGTATTATGGAGAGTTCATCTCCTTCGGATACTTTTGTTTGAAGTCCATCGGTAAACCGTACATCTTCGCTGTTATGGTAGATGTTTACAAAATTTCGAAGCGAACCTTCATCATCATAAAGGTGCCTTTTCAGTTCGTCAAATTCTTTTACTAATTTATCAAGCGCCTCCGCGACACTATTTCCATCCAATTCGATCTCCACTTTCGCCTGATTGGCGGTATATCTCCGCAATGGTGACGGTATTCGTATATCAACCTTCAATTTTATTACTCCTTTTCTTTCTCTATTTCCACGGCTCGAAATTCACTCCTATCTTCCACAAGCTCCCATGCCGTAACATCAGACGGCTTCCCATCCATAATTGAAAATATAATATATGAAAATCCCGGTAGCGCCGCCTGCCTGTCAATTTCGGAAGGAATCGCCGGATGATTCGGGTGAGAATGATAGACACCCACAAGAGCATAACCATTTTCGTCAGCATAACTTTCGGCATTCATATAATCTTCAGGCGAGATTAAAAACCGTCTTGCCTTAGAATCCGGATGAGCATTTATTACCCGGGAAATTTCTTCAACTTTGACAATCCCGTTACTAAATCCTCCAAACATGAAGCCGCAGCATTCATCGGGAAATGTAGTAGTCGCATGCTTTTCCATTCGTTCAATAATATCTTGATTCAGAAATATGGACATCTTCTAACTCCATAGACCGGTACTGAAATACCGTTCGCCTATATCCGGCAGAAGAGTCACTATATTTGCCTCACTGACATTTTTTGCCATTTCTCCGCAAGCGTATAGGTATGCCCCTGACGATTGCCCAAGGAAGAACCCTCTCTTTGCCAGCATTTCGGTCATACCTTTTGCATCTTCTGCCTGTACCTTGATTTTTTCATCAACAAGGGTGGAATCAAATATCTCGGGGATGATTGAATTAGGTTCATCCAACGGTTTCAATCCTTCAATTCCGGGAAAAGGCTCAGCGTCCACCATTACAATTTTTATGTCGGGATTATATTCTTTTAACCTCCGCCCTATTCCGGTTATCGAGCCCCCGGTTCCAACTCCTGATACAAAATGCGTGATATCGCCGTGAGTTTGTTGAATTATCTCATTTGCCGTTCCATAATAATGCGCTTTCCAGTTATTATCATTTTTATATTGGTCCACAAAAAAATACTTATCGGGGTTCTCGTCGTAACGACGATGAACTTCACGTAAAGCCTCGTCATATCCTTCTAGCGGATCGGTGGTAATCACAGTAGCGCCATGTGCTTTCATTCGCTCAATTCTTTCACGACTTGCGTTTCCCGGCACAATTATCTCAACATCGAAACCCAAAACAGCCCCTATCATCGCATACGCTATTCCTGCGTTTCCGGAAGAACTGTCGAGAATCGTCTGACCCTCTTTCAATTCACCTGAAAGCAGCGCCTTTCCAAGCATCAGCAGGACAGGCCGGTCTTTGAGTGATCCTCCCGGATTTCTCCATTCTGCTTTCGCCATTATATTGATATTCGGAAATTCTTCCTTAAAAACAGCAATTTCTACCAAAGGCGTATTTCCGATTATGTTTAATAATGGATACTTTAGCAGAAACTCCTTCGGTAACATTTCGGAAGGCTCGGCTGCGCTATCCAAATTGCTAATCTGCTCTGCCGTCGTCACTTTAAATAATTCCTCAATTCCATCTCATTCTAATATACGTTATTACTAATTTAATTGCGACAATCATTGTCCTAATTCCCTTATATAACTGTAATGACCGTTAATTACCAATGAATATCATTGAATACCTACTCTTTTGAGAAAGTCGTAGCAGGGATTAAGGAGCTTAATCAGTGATTAGAAATCCTATTTATTGGCTATTCCAATAACTCCGCATGCTAATCGCGCGCCAGCCGCGCCTGTGGGCTGTGAATTTAAATCGTCCTCACCGGCGTGGATTATTACCGCCCTGCTCAATATAGAATTGCCTCCTGCCATTGTTATCGTAGCGTCCACAAATTCGAATACAGCTACTGAATCAGAATTTGCTGTAATATTACCAAGATCTCCAACATGCCGCAGATCGTCCGTAGGCGCTCCGTGATTTACTCCGTCAGGATTAAAATGTCCCCCTGCTGATTTACCGTCTGTAGAACTACAATCCCCGAATTGGTGTATGTGAAAGCCATGATCTCCGGGTGGCAAGCCCTCAATAGTTCCTGTAACTTTGACTCCCCCGACAACTTTACCGAACCATATAACTCCGGACACGGAATTTCCTTCGGTCGCCTGCAATCTGACCACTGCATTATTGAATGAATTCGCGGTGGTATCCACTGAATCCATATTGACGCATGATATAAGTAAAATCAGTGCCAAAAGAGCGGTGCTAAAAATTTTCATTCTGCTGCCTTTCAATTTGAGTATGTTATGGCATAAATAGATTTATTAATGTTGATTAAGATAAGAAACTTCGGAATCATATCCAATAGTTCGGTGATTCTTACTCTCCAATTCGATTACTGTTAAAAAACCGCAGGTTCCAAAAGCTCTATCGTGCCTTTATCAGCGTCCATCAGAGCGTTTAGACCTATGGGTATGGTAAATATTCGGTCAATATGACCGATCATCGCGCCTGAATATACAGGGATTTTTAGAGGAATAAATATCTCATCGAATACTTTTTCAAGGGAAAGAGAAAGAGTGGTTTTAGACGGATCGCATTTTACACACTTTCCGAAGATAATACCTGACAACCTATCAAATACTCCGGCAAGTTTGAGCTGAACAAGCATCCTGTCTATATGGTATATTTTCTCACCTACTTCTTCCAAAAATAGAATGCTGCCATCCCAATCCGGTAAGTAACCGGAGCCGACCATTGAGCTTATAACTGTCAAATTACCTCCAGCCAATTTCCCCCGCGCAGTTCCGCTATTTATAGTTCTTATTAAATGATTGTGGTTGATGGAACCGTCGGGTTTCAACAACGGATTTTCTAAAGTCGGGGATTTTGCTTCGAAAAGAATTTCTTTTAGCCAGCTGGTTGTAAACTTTCCATACTTTGAGGTAGCGACCGGACCGTAAAAAGTTATCATACCGGTCTTGGCGTAAATCGCTAAAAGGAGGGATGTTACATCACTGAATCCAATAATTATTTTCGGGTTTTGAATCACAGCATCATAATCAATTAAGTTCAATATCCTGTTGCTACCCCAACCACCTCTCATCGCCATAATAGCATTTACTGATTCGTCACGAATCATAGCGTTGAAATCATCCGCTCTTTCACTGTCGCTACCTGCCAAATAACCGTGTCTGCTGAGAACATGATTACCAAACTTCACTTTTAACCCGAGAGCCGAAAGTGATTGCCTTACTTCGATCAAATCATTTTTATGAAAAGTGGGACCGGCAGGGCTTACCACTCCTATGGTGTCTCCTATTTTCAGCCTCGGCGGTTTGAAAATTGACGAATTGAATTCAAATTGAAATGGATTAATAGGCAAATAAAGAGCGACTGTACCAAGACCCGCTAATTTAATAAAATCACGTCTATTTTTTTTATTTTCTTCTCGCATACTATTAATATATTTAAGGATATCTGATTTAATGCAAGTTTAGTTCAGAGCATTTATACGGTCAAGACATTTCAGTAATGCCGATTGGATAAATTGTCCTAAATAATTACATTCTTTTGGTAAAATTTATACACGAATAATAAAAGGGTTATTAATGGATAAGAAAATTGCGGTCGTAACCGGCGGAAATAGAGGAATCGGATTCCAAGTTTGCCGTGACATTGCCAAGAAAGGCTTTAAAGTTCTTCTCACCGCCCGGAATAGCGAAAAGGGCATGGAATCCGCGGAAATATTACAGAGTGAAGGATTAGACGTTACTTTTTATGAGCTTGATGTGAGCTCTGCCGAAAGCATTGATACTTTTTATAACCGCGTCGCAGAGGAATTCGGCAGGATTGATGTATTGGTTAATAACGCCGCTATTATTCCTGATGCGCGTAGTTCGGGATTATCGTTAGAAATTCAGGAATTGCAGGTTAGCCTTGAAACTAATGTTTACGGCATTATTCTACTTTCACAAAAGATTATTACGCTTATGATAAAAAATAATTACGGCAGGATAATAAATATGTCCAGCGGAATGGGACAATTTGCCGATATGGGAAGCGGATACCTTGCATACAGAATTTCCAAGACAGCCGTAAATACTATTACAAAAGTGCTTGCGAACGAAACCGACTCCCATAATATTCAGATAAATTCGGTTGATCCGGGTTGGGTGAAGACAGAGATGGGAGGTGCCGGCGCTTCTTTATCGGTTGAAGAAGGCGCAGATACGATAGTGTGGCTGTCTACGCAACCTGACGACAGCCCAACGGGTATGTTCTATAAAAAGAGAAAAATTATTCCCTGGTAAACTAAATCAGACTTGCCCTTAGTATCGCCCCCCAAAAGCATATATTGGAAATTCCAAAATATGTTATACTTTTTCTTATGCTGGCATATTTCTTTACGCTAATTCTTGAAAGCACATGAATTTGAGTGGCAAAATCTCTCGCTAATGCTTTACTGTCGCCAAACCGCACCTGATCCTGTAGCTCGTCATGAGCGTTCATCAACAATCTTATTTTATTGTCCATCTATTTTAGTTCTAAAAAATAATTAACTGCGATTATTCTCCTGAACCGCTTTCTGATTCAAAATGTTCGACTAATTTGCGGATATTTTTGTTAATCTTCAGCGTGTGCCAGTAAATACCCATTACGAAGATGAGATTTACCCAAAATAGCGTAATCACGTAATTACTCATAACAGTCTCCTGATTAATTTTAGACATTGAACCGTGTTAAGATATTGTTTTTTTTACGATAAGTCAAGATTACTCTTCTGATTTGAATATCGGGTTATCTTATTTCAGATAAAAGTCTCACCGCTAATATTGATTTTTTTCTGTTTATGAAGTATTTTACGCCAAGGAATTAAAGAGTATAAACCCTTTAACAGACGGAACAGAAATTGACTCCTGTAGCGGATAGTGAGCATAACAGAGCATACCTGGTGGTGTGTCCCCATCCTGAAGATTGCGATTTCGGATGCGCGCCGGTAGACGGTCAGTATCTTATATCACAATCTCAATGGGAAATAATCAAGACAGACGATAAAAGCAGAGAAAAATTTAAATCTCTGTCAGCAATAGCATTCGGAAAAATTAAGACACTGAGTCTGGCAGAATAATTCTATTTAGTCTATTAGTTCTTTAACCGCATTTTGGCATTTTTCTTTTAGTTCATAAGTTCCAAGCGAACGAAAATCCTGCTCCGCAATACATTTCCCGAATCTTAAGGTTATCTTACCGGGAGAAATTAACCATGAGCCTCTACGGTTAATATCAAGCGCTCCCATAATGGCAACAGGAACTATGTCCCTTCCTCCATCTTTTGCAAGAATAAATGAACCCCTTTTGAAGTTCGCAACTTTACCGTCCAATGTTCTGTGACCTTCGGGCAATATCACAATCGAAACGCCTTTATGCAGGTACTCTGCCGCTCTTCTCAGGCTTTTCATTGCGCTGTTGGCGTTTACTCGATTGATAGGTATATGTCCCATTCTGGAAAGTGTCCATCCGTAAAAAGGCCACTTAAAATGACTTGCCAGCTCAACTCCGCGTACAAATGTGGGGATATATCCATACAACAAAAGAGGATCAAAAATATTTACATGATTCGCCATGAATAAATATGTGCCGAATCGGTTTAATTCTTCCTTAAAATCCACACTGACCCGAATACCCATCAACAGTAATAGTTTTCTCGCCATCCATTTCAGAATCGGATCATAGGATTTTTTCGGTAGAAACATCAGCACGTTTGCCATAATCAACAATAATAACAATAGGGACAGCCCCCAAATCCACATAAAAAGTGACAAAATAATCTTCACTTAGCGGTTTTTCTTTCTAATTTTTTATTTAGCCTGTCAATACGATGTTCGAGCGCAAATATGTCTTTATTGCGTCGTCGGGAGATTTTTCCTAACGCATTTGTGGAATACTTCAAAGCTGCTTCACTGTTTTTTTCTTTATGTTCGTAATACATCGCTAATTCTACAAATGGTTGTAAGGTAAATGGATTATCCTCTGTGATCAAATCTTTCCATATACCTACCGCTTCTGTCCAGCGTTCATTTCTCTTATGAATCATCGATAAACGAATCAACGAATCAATCCTGTATCTATCATTCAAGTTGGGGGATGCCTTTTCCAGGCAGGCTAAAGCCATAGTCCATTCGCGGTTTCGCTCGAAATATTTTCCCATCTGGTATAAGTCAAGCGGCTTCATCCCTTTTTCCTTCGTAGGATCAGCAAAGTATCGGTACTCGCTATGAAGTAAACCCACCATAGATACCACATCCTTTTCATTGTGATAAAATACCTTATAAAGTTTATCGGCGTTTCCAAACTGAAGATAATCAAAATATATTCCGGGAATTAATGAGCCGGGTATATCATCTTCTGCCCTCTGAAACCCCAGAACCTCATTCTCTAAGGTTCCGAGTCGGCAATCGGAAAGGCGCAAACCCCAGATCCGACGTGCCGGGTGAAGAAGATCTACGTCTCTCAGCCTGCTGAACGCGGGATCAATTCTATTCAATATCATCCGTGTCTCCAATAGCGGGAGGTCAAAACTTCTTCCATTAAACGTCACTATCGTATCAAAATTCGTCACCTTTTCAGCTAACAAATTGAGCATAGCCGCTTCCTCGTTATAGTCCCTCATAAAGAACTGCTCGACTACATATTTATTTTCGTAGAAATACCCTATGCCTATCAAAAATGCGGCACTGCCGACGCCGCCGGCGAGTCCGGTAGTTTCCGTATCAAGAAACAGGATTCGGTTTAACTCAAATTTTACTTTCGTGGAACCCGTAGATAGAATTCTTAGATCCTCGCCTTCAAGATCAGTTATCTCTGCAAGAGAATATTTTCCGTGCTGATGATCCATATCGTATGTATGGCGGGCAATAAAAATCTCACACTCAGCGGTTGGAATAAATGAACCGGTAACATATTTGGATATATCGTCTTTTGGTGAAAGTGACTTGGATTTCTTTTGTGAGGATTCGATCTTCTTGCTGGGAGAAGTGTCATTTTGCCTCTCACCGTATCGTAATTCAAGCCTGTCGCGCAGATCCATAAATCTCTTTATTTCTGTTAATACGGATTTTACCCATTATTCTACACTGATTATATCAGAGCCGATAAGAATAATAACCCCATTGGTATTAGAAAAGGAAGCAATACAGCAGCTAAGGCTCTCCGTGAGGAAATAGAATATACCTCCCTCAATCCGATTACTTCTAAAGCGAGTTTCCATATTACGCCCACTATAATGCCGATTAACGGGACAATCACAAGGAGATTAGCGCCGCTGCCGTAGCCAATTACTCTGAATGTTGTTTCGAAGTCACTTTTCTTCACACCCAAAAGCAACAATGATAAATGTAGCATACCGGTATTTATTAATAGCGCTAATGGAATTATAAGAGGTGATAATAATGCGAATACGATATAAAACTCATCGCTCTGGTCGGCAGATTGTAATTCTTCTTCAATAAATCCTATGGAAGGGAGGAGAAGCTGCCAGGCGAGGTCGATCAGGGTTCCCGCAAGTCCGCATATTAGCGCATAAATTAATGGGTTAAAAAACCCGCCCTTTTCGGGAAGTCTGCGAAAAAAACTGGTTGGTTTCGTCATTGAAAGCATAAAGGTGGCGCTGAACGCATCCACATTACCCAGTGAGCTCCTATTCTCCCATGGAATAGATTTATCAGGAATCTCAAACTCGGAATCACAATGCGGACAGACTCCTGCCTCCACATTAGTTATATCCTTGCCACAATTTCCACAGCTGTAATCCATTAGTTTACCTCAAATATCTGTTTATTCACCAATTCTTATTTACTACCTAACAATGCTTTAAGCAGCTCCTGTGCCGCTTCTTTACCGCGCATACCGATCTCATTCATCGGACCAACGCACGACGGGCATCCATCAAGACATTGACACCTTTCAATATGCTTCGCTGATTTCAACAGTAGGTCTGAATGCTCATGGAATAATACGGGGCTGAAGCCGATTCCACCCGGATGATTATCATATAAATATATTGCCGGTTCAAAAACGGCTATCTTCTCAAGATTCAGCCGTTCTTTCTCTTCAAGATTTTTTGTTACTCGAATTTTATTTGAATGTTTATTCACGAACCACTCAGAAGAACGGTCTCCTACACTGACTCCTAAATCACTGCTGTCACACATTAGAATTAATGCGGCTATATTGACCAGCACGTTTCCGATACTCATAATTCCATCGATGATTTCTGCTCTTGAAAAATCAAGTTTATCGGTGACCTCTTCTTTGACGGTGAACCAATAAGCAGTTGTTTGAATTTTGCGGATTGGTAAATCCAAATCCTCCTCACCGAGATTTTCGCCCGTATAAAATTTCACCTTTTTAAATCCGGTCGTTTCTGAAATCAATTCTATTTCACCGTGCTCTACCGGTGAAGAACCGTACATAGCCACATCGAAGCTGCCCAGTACGTTTACATTCGTTTGTGATATAGCAATAGTATAATAATCTTCTCCGGATTGCCGGACCGTTGCTCTTCCCTTTTCAAGATCCAGTTCTTCCACAAGATATCTGTTCCCCTCATGCAGATATACCGCATTCTTAAATAACGTCCTGTGAGCCGCGCTGTTATCCACCTCGGCAATAACTTTTTCATTTTCCGTTTTATCAACGACTAAAATATTATGAGAACCGATATTCCTAAGGCTGATTCCTGCGGCAGGGTATTTATCCTGAATGAAATGATATTTTTCTCCTGATTTATGAAGTATCCCTTTTTCTTCTAAATATTGAAGAATATCCGCTAAGTTTTCGTTCCCGAATTTTTCAGACGAATTAATTGGCAGTTCGAACGCGGCGCATATCAGGTGATCTACCAAAATATGGAGATTATCGGGATTAACCAATCCATGTTCGGGCGATCTTCCGAAAAAGTAATCCGGGAAATTAATTATGAATTGGTCTATCGGGCTGCTGCGAGCCACAAGGATTACAACCGAATTTCCGCTCCTCCTCCCAACTCGTCCCGCCTGCTGCCATGTACTTGCGATTGAGCCGGGATAACCCGCTATGACACAGGCGTCAAGACCTCCAATGTCAATGCCGAGTTCTAAAGCGTTTGTGGCTATTACGCCTGTTATAGACCCTTCTCTAAGTCCTTTTTCGATAGCTCTCCGTGTTGAGGGAAGGTATCCTCCTCTATAACCCTTAACAAAATCATCTGAATCATTTAGTCCCGCAAAGTCTTCCCGCAAATATTTCAGTATTATTTCCACATTCATTCGGCTCGTGGCGAACACAAGCGTCTGAATCATATTCTTTAAGAAAAACCGCGCGATAGTTCTGGCAGTTCGCAAATAATTTGCTCTTATCCCTAATTCAGGATTAACAATAGGAGGATTGAAAAAAATAATTTCTTTTTCAGAGGAAGGGGCTCCATTGTTATCAACGAGCTCCACATCCTCATCAACGATATTCTGAGCAAGTTCCTGAGGATTTGCTATGGTTGCCGAACAGCAGATATATTGTGGTGAAGCGGAATAGAATTTTGAAATCCTTTTCAATCTCCGCAACAAATTCGCGAAATGACTACCGAATACTCCCCTGTAAATGTGCAATTCATCGATCACAATATATTTAAGTTCCGATAGAAATGTCGCCCACCGGGTATGATGAGGCAAAATGCCTAAATGAAGCATATCAGGATTGGTAATAAGGATTTTTGCCTTTTCCCGTATTTGTGAGCGTTTATCGCTGGACGTATCTCCGTCGTATGTGTAAGCGTCAATCGGTTTTGCGATTTTTTCTTCCCAGCGAGCCAGCTCCATAAGCTGATCCTGAGCTAACGCCTTTGTAGGAAATAGATATAGCGCTCTTCCCCCGTCTGACAAAATTTCGCTTAAAACAGGCAAATTGTAACACAACGTCTTACCTGATGCCGTGGGGGTTACCACAACCACATTCTTGCCCATCAGCGTATGCGTTATAGCTTCAGATTGATGAGAATAAAGTCGCTCGATTCCACGCTCTTTCAGGGTGTCCAGGATTATTTGATTGAGACCTTCGGGAGTATCAGAATATTTCGCATCCACAGCAGCTATATTCTTCCGCATTGTCATCTGAGCAGCATTTTCGGGTGACTCGGTCCATAGATCAATTACTTCTCTTATTTGTGCCGAATCCGGTATAATGACATCCATTTACCTAATCCTTAAAACAGATAGAACATTTTGGAGCAATATCCTGGGCAGTGCGGATAAAAACAGTATAAGTCCCATTAGCTGATTCATCGGCCGCTGCATAGGTTTTCTGAAATGTTTTTCAAAATAAAGGTAAAACCCGACGTGTGATTGCAATATCATTCTTGAGCGCATCTGTTTTACGCTGCCTCCAAGAACGTGTATCACTTTTGCTTCGGGAGTAAAAACAATCTCCCACCCTTTTTGAATTATACGTTTACACCAATCCACATCGTTGAAAAACATTACGAATTGCTCGTCCATAACACCTACCTCATCCAATACTTTTCGCTTCAATAATACACAAGCGGTCATAGGCTGGTCAACCTTTTTGCGATAAGTGTGATTAAAATCCCCCATCTTCCACCCGTTTATGGATTTATTTTTTGGGAATAACATCGTGAGACCGAGAGCTTCGTTTATAACGCTCCAGTAGCCGGGAAACCTTCTGCATGAGGGCTGAATCTGACCATTTGGATACAGAAATTGAGGTGCCGCCATTCCGATTTTCGGATCCTCTTCCAAAACTTTCATTAAATTTTTCAGACTATCCGGTTGCATAACTACATCAGGATGAAGCAGAAGAATTTGTTTCCCTGACGAAATTTCAAGCCCCTGATTAATTCCTCTCGCATACCCTCTATTAATTTCATTCTTGATGAGTTTTATATCAATATTCTCCGGGATTGGAGAATTGATGATTTTTTCTATTAAAGACAGAGTATTATCAGAAGAATTATTCTCAATGAAAATCAGTTCTGTTTTTAACCCGAGTAGTTCTTTAAGAAGGGATTGAACGCATTCTTCGATATATAAGGAAGAGTTATATGTAAGAATCAGAACTGAAAGATCAATCATCCTACGGAGATGAACTCCTTGGTGGATTTTGTAAGATTAATGCAGCCATCTTTGTTGAGCACGATATCGTCTTCAATCCGCACCCCGCCGAAATCGGGTATATAAATTCCCGGCTCAATCGTCACCACCATATTGGATAGTAATTTTTCTTTGTTCGCCTCAGAAACTCTCGGCCAGCTGTGAACATTCAATCCTAACCCATGCCCAAGTGCGTGGCCGAAATAATCGCCGTATTCCTGACCATTAATATAACCCCGTGCCACTGAGTCAAGCTCCAAACCGGTAATCCCGTCTTTCGCGGCTTTTATGGCGGCTTCTTGAGCCCCAAGAACAGCATCATAGACCTGACGTTGTTTTTCCGTCGGATCACCTACGACAATTGTTCGCGTCATATCACCGGCATAGCCGGCGGTAGTAGCCCCGAAATCAATTACGATTAGATCACCTTCTTCGATCTTTTTACTCGTAGATATTCCGTGAGGCAAGGCAGAACGCCGTCCGCTGGCGATTATAGGTTCAAATGGATCTGCTTCGGAACCTCTCATTTTAACCTGATAAGAAATTTCCGCGGATATATCCATTTCTGTAATACCGGGCTTGATAATTTTTAATATCCTGAGAAATACATTGTCAATTATATTGCAAGCATTAGATATGTTTTTTATTTCATCTTTATCTTTTACCGCAGCAATACGTTCCACAATCAATTTGGTTTCTATCCATTCAACATCAGGGAAATTTTCTTTCAATATTGACAGTTCCGATACGGAAAGATGATCCGCTTCGAAACCAATTCGTACTTTTCCCTTTAGTGTATCAACTGTTTTTAAACATTCGAGCATATTTTGTTTAATTACATGCTCGTACTCCTGCACCTGAGATTTTATTTGTTCTTTATATCTAAAGTCGGTGAGGAAATATGACTTACTTTTTGAAATAATTGCCTGACCTGCGGAACCGCTGAATCCTGTCGCATAACGAACGTTCATCAAACCGGTTACGTAAAAGTTGTCAAGACCGGCATCCTCAAGAGAGGTTAATATTTTTTCTATCCGATTATTTATCACTGTTCTTACCTGTTTTTTTCTTCTATTTTTTCCTTAATTTCCTCTCTCATTGATGAAATTTTATCAGGGTCTTTTCCATTATTTTCAAGCAAATCTAAAACAGAAAGCGCTTCTGTATATTGCCCTTGATTAGTATAAATCTCAGCGAGTGTAAACGTTGCAAGATCATTACTGAGTTTTACCCCTCCGATAGATGCGGATTTTGACTCTTCGGCATCATCTTCCTGCTTATCCGTATCATCACCGTCTGTTGTTACTACATCATCGAAGATATTCTGAAGATCTCTGTCAACTTCTGTAGCTACGGATTCGGAATCTTTTGACACTGTTTTGTCCGCCACCACTGAATCTGTCTTGTTCTTGCTTGTCGTCTCGACAAAGTCGTCCCACTCTTTATCATTATCTTCAGATTTATCCGAATCACTTCCGTCTTGAGATTCCTCTTCACTAAATGGCACAGGCATAGGTTCGGTCAACGGCGGATCGACATTTTCAGATTTGGTTTCTCCTTTGTCTGCCTGTTCTTCAGCCCCGCTTGAGTTTTTTTCCAAAAACCACGCCTGAAGAGGTGATATTTCCTCTTCTTCATCCAAATTATATATATTATCAATTTTTTTCTGAAAATCTTCAGTTTCTTCTATTATAATTCCATCTGATTCTTCTTCCGGGTTTTCACTGTCTAAAGTTTCCACAGCAACATCCGGTTCGGATAATAATCCCTCAAAGGTATTTTTATTGATGTTATTTTCATCATCACTTCCGCCTGATGTCATTGACCCGGGTGTAACATCTTTATCTACCCAGGATTCATAATCAGAGGGTGTATCAAGCCCTGCTTCTTCAGTAGCCGTCTCTTCATCTAAAGGAATATTATGTTCTTCAGTACCGGAATCATCAATCATATTTTCTGTGGTTGTTTCCAAATTGTCGGTATTATCTGAATCATCATCAGAATCTAAAGGAATATTTAAAGCGTCCGCCCCTTCATCTTGACCTATAATATCGTTGCCTTCTTCCGCGTTCAATTCAGAAGATTCGTCTTGATCATCTAATTGTATATCCGCTAATGTTTCTTTTGAGAACGGCGGCAACTCGAAACCGCGTGAATCTTGGTCCACAATAGAATCACTGATCTTTTTATCTGCATCAGCTGTTTCATCATCTTCGGTCGAATCTCCTGATGTTGATTCACTTTCTTCTTCTTTGGAAGAATCCATATCAGGACTTTCTTCAGCAGCTGATGATTCTTCCGCCTCAGTATCTTCACTGCCGAACGGATCTTCTTCTTTATCGGTGGCCTCTGTCGTTGTTTCTTCTTCAGCTATTTCATCATCTGATTCTATTTCTTCGTTATTTTCTTCTTCAGGTAGTTCTTCGGCTTCTGTTTCATCGGCTTCTGCCGGTTCTTCTACTGTCTCGTCTTCAGGCTGTTCAGAGTCTTCAGCGACCTGTTCGGATTCTTCAGCCGAATCAGTCTCTTCTAAATTGTCATCTGAATCTTTTTCTTCCTCTTCGGTCGAGTCTTCTGAATCTGCTTCACTTTCTTCTTGGATCGAATCTATATCGGAACTTTCTGTATCATCAGAGTCAGATACTGAATCTTCAGAGTCTTCTTCAGCCTGTTCAACCTCACCGGCAGACTCCGACTCTTCCAAATTATCTTCTTCCTCAGCTGCTATATCCTCGGAATCTTCCGAACTTTCTTCCCCTGTTTGTTCCTCCTCTGATTCTTCAGTTCCAAACGGTTCTTCTTCCTGATCGGAGGATTCAGTAGTTGTTTCTTCATCCACTGTTTCATCATCTGAATCTATTTCTTCCACTACCGGCTCTTCTACTGTCTCATCTTCAGGTTGCTCGGAATCTTCTTCGGTCTCTTCTAATTTATCTTCTTCCTCAGCTGCCTCATCCTCAGAATCTTCCGTACTCTCTTCCCCGGTCTGTTCCTCCTCCGATTCTTCATCTTCAGATTGTTTCTCATCGGCTTCATCTGCTCCGCCAACCCCAAAGGGATTGTCCTCCTCTGATTCTTCAATCCCAGATTCAGATGATTCTTCGGGTTCCGAAGTATCCGAATCAGTTTCATTATCAGGTTCATCAGGCTCTATTTGGACTCCAAATTTGTCAGAATCTTCGGAATCCGTCATACCGGTATCTTCAGATGAAGTTTCACCGGATTCAGCTGACTCAACCTCCTCAGTCTCCCCAGCCGAATCCAAATCGAATGAACCTTCTTCGTCACTCACCTCTTCTATCTCTATTTCAGTTTTTGCATCTTCTCCACCCAACGGAATATTCGCGGGTTCGGTGTAGGCTTCCGAGCTGATTAGACTCTCTTCAGGATCAGCCGTTGTAAGCGTGAATTGATTTAAAACTTTTTTTGAAAAATCGGACTTAAATGAAGCATCGCTTCCCTTCTCACCAACTTCTGCCGCAGCCCGACTGTCCAAAGGATTCAGGCGATTTAATAGAGCATATATATCCTTTACGGTCGCTTCATCTCTATCATCTGTGCTTATTGTTACGAGACGATGATATGCGGCAGTATATGAAGGGTCAGCTTGAATCGTTTCTTCGTACAGGTTTTGCGCCTTTTCGTTGTCACCTTCCTTAAACGCTATCTCTCCTAACAGAAACATTGCGGTGGCGTTATCGGAATTAGATTCGAGAAACTCAGTCAGCGTTTGATGGGCGCCTTCTAAGTTATCAGTAGAAATATACCTCTCTGCGAGTCTTAGTCCGAGGACAGTATTTAAATGTTCGTCGAGATATTTTTCTAAAAAGACCTGATCATCTTGAAAACTCATAGTTGCTCCAAAATTTTAACTCCGCTTACAGCGGAATATTTCCGTGCTTCCTCTTCGGATTAGAATCTACCTTATTTTCTAATATTTCTAAAGAGCTTATTAACTTTTGCCTTGTTTTATGCGGAAGAATTATTTCATCTATAAATCCCCGTTCAGCAGCTAAATAAGGATTAACAAATTTTTCCTTATATTCAGCTTCTAATTTTTGTTCTTCTTTTTCAGGATCATCCGCATCGGCAATTTCTTTTTTGAAAATAATTTCTGTGGCGCCTCTTGGACCCATAACCGAAATTTCAGCTGTAGGCCACGCAAAATTAAAATCGCCTCTAATATGTTTCGAATTCATTACATCGTACGCTCCGCCATACGCTTTACGGGTGATGACGGTTATCTTCGGGACTGTCGCCTCGCTGAACGCATACAGTAATTTTGCTCCGTGTTTAATGATTCCTCTCCACTCCTCGTTAGTTCCGGGGAGAAATCCCGGTACATCTTCAAATACGATGAGCGGAATATTGAATGCGTCGCAAAAACGTACAAACCGGGCTGCCTTTATTGAGGAGTTGGAATCAAGAACACCGGCTAAATGCGCAGGCTGATTTGCAACTATGCCAATTGATTGCCCATTTAATCTTGCGAACCCGATAGAAATATTTTTGGCGTATTCACTTTGAACTTCAAAATAATCCGCATCATCTATTACCGATTTAATAACATCTTTCATATCGTATGGCTCTTCTGCTCTTTCGGGAATAATGGAATCAAGCTCCATATCGGCTCTGTCAATAGGGTCATCGGATTCTAATCTCGGCGGGTCTTCCATATTATTTTGAGGTAGGTAACTCAGTAATTTCTTCAGCGTAAGAAGGCAATCCGTATCATCTTCACATGTGAAATGACTGATTCCGCTTTTGGTGGCATGAGTGTCCGCTCCGCCGAGATCTTCGGCGCTTATCTCCTCATGCGTTACGGTTTTGACTACATTAGGGCCGGTAACGAACATATAGGAACTGTTTCTTACCATAAGTATAAAATCGGTAATAGCCGGAGAATATACCGCTCCACCGGCGCATGGACCCATTATCGCCGACAGCTGCGGAACTACGCCGGACATCATAGTGTTTCTTAGGAAAATATCCGCATATCCGCCAAGGCTAACGACCCCTTCCTGTATTCTTGCTCCCCCTGAATCGTTCAATCCGATTATCGGCGCTCCTACCTTCGCGGCAAGATCAATAATTTTGCAAATTTTCTCTGCGTGCCCTTCGGCAAGCGAACCGCCGAATACGGTAAAATCCTGGCTGTAAACAAAGACCAATCTACCATTGATCTTCCCGTAACCCGTGACAACTCCATCACCTAAATATCGCCTTTTTTCCAATCCGAAGTCATGTGAACGGTGCCTGACAAACATATCCATTTCATTAAAACTTCCTTCGTCAAGTAAAATATCCAAACGTTCACGGGCAGTCAGCTTCCCCTTGGCGTGCTGGGTTTTTACTCGCTCTTCACCACCGCCTTCCAAAGCCTGGGCAGTCATTTTATTTAATTTATCTATTTCAGTCTTTGTCAATTCCCCGCTCTTAAATATTTCGGTTCTTAGATACCCATTCTTTAATATAATCAACGCCTACCGCCAATGGAGTTCCCGGACCGAACAATTTACCTACACCTAATTTCTCTAATTCTTTCATATCTTTCCCCGGGATAATACCACCGCCCGTTAAGAGAACATCGTCAATTTTTTCCTGTTTCATCAGGTCAAGTACTTCCGGGAAGATCGTCATATGCGCTCCTGATAATATGCTGAGAGAAATTACATCTACATCTTCCTGTATCGCAGCGTTTACTATCATCTCAGGAGTTTGCCTCAGCCCTAAATATATTACTTCCATTCCGGCATCACGAAGCGCGCTCGCTATAACTTTCGCTCCGCGGTCATGACCGTCAAGTCCCGGTTTTGCTATTAGTACTCTTATCTTTTTCCCCACTTCTCTCCCTATGCTCTCGAAAATTTTTCCGTATCAAGAGTTATAGTTACAGGCCCGCTATTTATTAAATCCACATCCATCATCGCGCCGAACTCACCGACCTGAACATTGGTACCTGATTCTTGTAATTCAACAATATACTTGGAGTATAGCTCTTCCGCCATTTTCGGCTCCGCTGCCATTAGGTAATTCGGTCGCCTTCCCTTTTTATAATCGGCACAAAGAGTAAATTGCGAGATTACAAGTGCTTCCCCTTTCACATCCAATAATGAAAGATTCATTTTGTCATCTGCGTCATTGAATATCCGTAAGTTTTCGGTCTTATTGGCAAGAATTTTGGACTCTTTCTCTGTGTCATCCTGAAAGACTCCGAGTAGAATTACCAATCCCATACCAATTTCGCCTACTACACTGTCTTTTACCCTTACTTTGCCCCTGGTGACTCGTTGCAATAAAGCTATCATTTCTTTCTAATATCAACCCTTCAATCGGACTGAGTCGCTTCCAAGTATTTCATACACACCGTTAAAAAAATTCTTATCCGGCTTTACCGATACGCTGCTTGACAGTAGATTTCCGAGCGTTTTATCATCCATCCGTATAGAAAATCCAATCCGTATATTGCCCTTATATTTATCGGCTAAATCCTTAATACGTTCGATTGCTTCCGGTGAGTGCGTAGAAAGATCTACGTTGATAATTACTGAGGTAGTCAATGTTTCCATCGAACCATCAAGGGAAATGAATTTGTTGGGCACTATTTTCACATCGGATTCATCCCTTGTAGAAAGATTTCCGGTGACCAATACACGACTTTCTTTTTTATTTATAATTTCTCTGTATTGCTCATATACATCAGGAAATACGATCAGTTCGGTAGAGCCTTCTATTCCCTCCAATGTACAGAATGCCATCTGTCTGTTCTTCTTATCGAAATGCACTTTGACTTCGGTTAGTTGACCTCCGGTTCTGATAGTATTAATCCCATTAGAAAGTTCTTCTCCCGGAGTATAATTCGTGAAAGATTTTAGCTCTAACTCATACTTCTCAAGTGGATGCTTTCTCAGATGAAATCCGAAAGAGTCGAATTCAATCCCTACACGCTCTTCTTCGCTCCATTCCTCTGTATCCAGAAGTTTTGGTAGTTCATTTCCCGCAGATTCTGATGGAGCAGCGTCAAAAATATTGGTTTGTCCACGACTCAGCTGAGATTGATGCCGTTGTGCGAATTCTAAAGCTCTGCCTACACTTTCAAATTTCGATGAGCGTTTACCTTCCAAAGAGTCCAGCGCCCCGGAGCAGGCAAGCGCTTCAAGTACTTTTTTATTTACTAAACGCAAGTCAACATGTTTCACGAATTCGTAAAGAGTTTTAAACGGACCGTGTTCGGCTACAGCAGCGACAATCGAATTAGCAGCCTTTACACCGACGCTTTTTATCGCGGCAAGGCCATAGAATATTTTATTTTCCCCTGTCGTAAAATCAGTCTGGCTAAACGAAATATCGGGAGGCGCTATCTCTATTTCGGAACGTTTACATTCTTTTATCAAGATCTTGATCCGGTCCGTGTCGGTCATTTCACTTGCCATAGTAGCAGCCATAAATTCCGCTGGATGCTTAGCTTTCAGGTAACCCGTCCGATACGCAATGAAAGCATATGCGGTAGAGTGACTCTTGTTAAATCCGTATTGAGCGAATTTTTCTAACAGCGTCCACAAATCTTTCGACATTTTAGCGTCGAGATTACTCTTTTTACTGCTTTCGAGAAAATATTTTTTTTGTTCCTCCATGAGTTTTTTCTTTTTCTTACCCATAGCTGAACGCATTATATCTGCTTGAGCAAGTGTCATACCCGCAAGTTCATTGGCTATACGCATAACCTGCTCTTGATAAACAATAATGCCGTAAGTCTCTTTTAGTATAGGTTCAAGATCGGGATGCAGATATTCTATCTTTTTCTTTCCGTGTTTCCGCTGAATAAATTCTTTAATGTTCTCCATCGGACCCGGCCGATACAAAGCATTTACAGCTATAAGATCTTCTAACCGTGTGGGTTTGAGTTTTTTTAGCGTATCCTGCATACCTGCTGATTCAAACTGAAAAATCCCTATGGTATTCCCCGATGTGAAGAGGTCATAAACCTCAGGGATATTCATATCTATTTTCTCAAGGTCGAGATGTACTCCCTTTTCTTCAAGCATATCCAATGTTTTTTGCAATACGGTAAGAGTTCTCAGGCCAAGGAAATCCATTTTCAGCAGACCGATTGAGTCAAGCATCTTCATATCATACTGAGTAGTGATTTCATCAGAGGCTGATTTGTACAGCGGAACAAAATCTGACAGAGCGCCGGGAGTGATAACCACTCCAGCGGCATGAGTAGAAGCGTGCCTGCTCATCCCTTCCAGTAGTTTTGAATATTCGATTAACTTACGATGGGTGTCGTCAATTTTCTCTATCTCAACAAGCTCGGGCACTTTTCGCATTGCTTCTTCAAGAGTGACATTCGGACCCAATGGAATAAGCTTCGCGATAGAATTAATTTCGGAATAAGGCATATTCAATACCCTCCCCACATCCCGTATAGCCGCTCTTGCTTTCATCGTACCGAATGTAATTATCTGAGTAACTGAATCGTGGCCGAACCGCTCCTTAATATAACTGATCACTTCTCCTCGACGCTCATAGCAAAAATCTATATCAATATCGGGCATGCTGATTCTGTCGGGATTTAGAAAACGCTCGAAAATCAATCCATATTGTAAAGGATCAACAGCTGTGATTCCAAGAGCATAAGATACTACGCTTCCCGCGGCAGAACCCCTTCCGGGACCTACTGGAATTCCTTGCTCTTTGGCATATCTGATAAAGTCATTAACAATTAAGAAATATCCGGCAAAACCCATTGAATTAATTGTTTCGACTTCGTGTTCCACCCTTTCCTTAATCTCGGAAGTTACCTCCGGATACCTTTCCTTTACTCCCTCCCAAACCAAGTTTTCCAAATATTTTTCAGGAGTTTTTTCCCCTTCAGGCAGCGGGAAATTAGGCATATGAAATGTTTTGGTGTCAAGATCAATATCAACTCTTTCAGCCAACGCCAACGTGTTCTTTATTGCGTCCGGCTGATTCTCAAAGAGAGCGGACATTTCATCAGGGTCTTTGAAATAAAAATTATCGGAGCTATACTTCAGCCGGTCTGTATCCTCAAGAGTTTTCCCTGTTTGGAGGCATAGCAATACGTCATGCGCTTCCGCATGATTTTTTCGGAGATAATGACAATCGTTGCTCCCAATAAGCGGGATATTAAGTTTCTCGGCAATTTTCGGGACTTCGGTCAGGATGATTTCATCTTCCGGCATCCCGTGATTCTGAATTTCCAAATAGTAATTCCCGTTAAAAATGGATTTATATTCCTCCGCTACTGCGAGAGCGGCATCATTATCACCTTTTAAAAGATAATAATTCAATTCGCCGTTGAGGCAGCCGGAAGAACAAATTAACCCCTCACTGTATTCTCTTAAAATTTCCTTGTCTATTCTCGGCTTATAGTAAAAACCTTCTAAATAAGCCAAACTGGAGAGCTTCATAAGGTTATTGTAACCCGTTTTATTCTCCGCGATCAGCAGAATATGAAAAGATGTTTTTTCTCTTCTTCCGGGTGTGGAAGATTT
Source organism: Candidatus Neomarinimicrobiota bacterium (assembly GCA_022573815.1). Lineage (NCBI taxonomy): Bacteria > Pseudomonadati > Fidelibacterota > Fidelibacterota bacterium. The sequence continues at coordinate 63,454 of JACZTG010000007.1, read as the reverse complement.
TTCATGCCTGGTGCGCGGGGCGATATACGCCTCCATTCCCACTAAAGGTTTAATCCCCTTCGATTTGGCGTATTTATAAAATTCTATCGCACCGAACATATTTCCATGATCAGTGAGAGCAACTGCGGGCATATCAAATTCTGCGGCTGCGTCAACTAACGAATGAATTTTGCAAGCGCCGTCAAGTAAGCTGTAATCTGAGTGGTTGTGGAGATGAACGAAACTGCTCATGCTATACCGAGATACATGGAAAATAACCCTATAAGCATGTCAAATTTCAATAGCGTAATCAATCTTTTCAGGTTCGCACTTCCAGAATTTCTCCGGGCGGATATCATGGTGTAAACCAACAAAAGGTCAACACCGAGTAAAACCACAATAAAATAAATTAGATTGTAGATTTCATAAAGGAAAGGTAAAAATGTCAGAATGATTAAAATTCCGAAAGAAAATCCCGCAAGTTTGAGAGAAGGTTCGATTCCGTACTTCAAGGGGAATGTTTTTAAGCCTAATTTGGCATCTCCTTCCATATCTTCTATGTCTTTTAGTACCTCCCGTCCGAAGTGGAAAAAAAATGAAAACAGCGCCGGAATCAATGATTCTTTTACCCTTCCGACTGCTACTCCGCCATATATGAATGCCAATGAGGTGAGCAACGCTACCAAAAGGTTTCCCCAAAATGAAGTGCGCTTCAAGCGGGCGGAATAAATATACGTTAGCATAGCTGCGATTACTGCTATTATCAGTGCCGTCTGATTAACGAGCGCACCGGCTGCAATTCCACAAATGTATAGCATCATAGCTATTTTTCTGGCAGATGTTTTAGTTACCTGACCGGCGGGTATCGGTCGCTCCGGCTTATTGATTCTATCAGATTCCACGTCATAATAATCGTTTATCGTGTTCGCTGCCGCCGTCAGTAATAACCCGCTGACGCAGGCGGCGATAAGAGGATAAACAGGTTCCAAGCTTCCAGTTAAAAATGCTCCGATAAAAACAGAAAAACCGCCTATGGCGGCATTGTGCGGTCGAATCAGGTTAATGTATCCTTTTATTTCTTTCCTGCTCAAGCCTTTTCCTTTATTACCGCTCCGCGAAGGCAAATCGCGCGTGCGAATTGTAATCCGATTCCACAGAAACGTTCAAAAAACCGGCATTCAAAAGCAATTTCTGCACTCTCTTTTTCTGCTCATTCCCACCAATCTCAATAAGAATATACCCCCCTTTTTGAATTGAATTCGCGGCTAAATTTATAACTTTTTCTATCATTTTGATGCCGTCAGAATAATCAGTTAATGCAGCTTCCGGTTCCCATTTCTTGACCTCATCCTGCAAATTATTCATATCTGACATCGAAATATACGGTGGATTGGAAATTACCATATCATACTTTTCATCGGGGAAACCATCGGAATTAAAATCATATACCAGGAGTTTGATGCTGTCACTTACACCATTTTTTTCGGCGTTTTCTTTGGCTATCTTTATTGCTGCTTCGCTAATGTCAATTGCGGTAACTTCAACTGAGGGTAAAAATTTAGCAATTGCGATGGCGATATTTCCACTCCCTGTTCCTACATCAAGAACTTTAAGCGGAGCCGTGTTCACATTCTGAAGCAACTCAATTGCTTTCTCCACTAATTGTTCTGTCTCCGGGCGGGGGATTAAAACATTTTCATCAACCAGTAATGAAAACCCCATGAATTCTGTCTCACCGGTGATGTACTGAAGTGGCTTATGGTCAAGTCGCTCTTTTAGTAAAGATTTAAAATGTGTTGATTCGGAAGATGAAAGTAGTCGGTCAAACTGGAGGTATAGATCAATTCTTCTGTTGCCTAAAGCGTGCGAAAGAAGCCATTCTGCTTCGACTCTGGGAGACTCGATTCCCTTGGATTTTAAATAGTCCTCCGAGTAATCTAATATTTCCTTTATATTCCATTTTTGTCGGGCATCCGTCATAGGCATTATTTATCTTTCTCTAATTCTTGAATTAATCTCTCGCGCATTTCCCGTTTGTTGGTCTCTATAAGCTCATCTAAATCACCATCCATAATTTCAGTTAAGCTATAAAGAGTCAAATTTATCCTGTGATCCGTAACCCGGTTTTGCGGAAAGTTATATGTTCTCACCTTTGCGCTTCTGTCACCGCTCCCTACCAGCAAACGCCGTTCGGCAGCAATTTCGCTATCTTGCTCCTCTTTCATTAATTCCTGTAAACGAGACCTCAAAACCTTTAACGCCTTAGCTTTATTCTTGTGCTGGGATTTTTCATCCTGACACGAAACTACCAGCCCTGTGGGAATGTGAGTTATTCTGACCGCCGAGTCAGTAGTGTTGACACTCTGCCCACCCGGACCTGAAGACCTGAATACATCTACCTTTATTTCGTTGGGTTTTATCTCCACATCCACTTCGTCTGCCTCCGGAAGTACGGCCACAGACGCGGCAGAAGTATGAATACGCCCGCTTGTTTCTGTCGCAGGCACTCTCTGAACACGATGGACTCCACTTTCGAATTTGAGGTCACCGTATGAATTGTCCTCCAATACAGAAAATATCACTTCCTTAAATCCACCCATATTAGTTGGACTGCTTGAAAGGACTTCAATTTTGGTGCCCTTTCTTTCAAGATATCTCGTATACATCCGGTATAGGTCAGCCGCGAAAATCGCCGCTTCGTCGCCTCCGGTACCCGCCCGTATTTCCAATACTGCACGCTTGTTGTCATCAGGATCTTTCGGTAAAAGGAGTTCTCGAATTTCGTCCTCGAGAGGTTTTAGGTAGCCGTTTAATTCCTTGAGTTCATCCGTCGCCAGCTCTATCAGCTCCTCATCTTTTCCCTCGATAATTTCTTCGTCTTCCAATATCTTCTTACGGAGCTTTGTGATTTCTTCAGCCTTTTTAGCAATTGGCGCAATTTCACTATGCTCCTTTGCCAGGTCGCGATATCGTTTGTTGTCAGCCATCACTGCCGGGTCGCTCAGAAGAGTTGATAATTCATCATATCTCTCTAACACTTGTTCTAAATTTTGAACCGAGCTCATTATACAGCGTCCGCCTCAAATTTATTACCGACGAATTCATCATATTTATCTCCGAGAGCGGATTTAAGCGCAGCCGCCGCAACTTCTAATTGTGATTCATCCGGTTCTTTAGTAGTAAGCCTTTGGAGCCACAGACCCGGCGCTATTATTATTCTGCCTATCTTTGTGCTGCCGTACTTGCCGGAAAGCTTAATCGCTTCAAATCCAACTCCTGCCACAAAAGGAATAAACGGTAAATGTGTAAGTAAGCGCATTCCAAGGTTAATTCTGCCGATATAACCGAGTAAAACCGTATCTATTATCCCAAAAACTATAATGGAAACTATCATCACAATGAGCAAAAAACTTGTTCCGCATCTCGGGTGAAACCTCGTAAACGGCATCGCTTCAGATGGCAATAGTTCACATCCCGCTTCGAACGCAAAAATCATCTTATGCTCTGCTCCATGATACATAAATAGTCTTTTGATGTCACTCACCAAAGATATCAGACCGATATAGACCAGAAAGAGTGTGATCCTTATGGAACCTGAAACCAGATTGAATTCCATTGCTTCTTTTTCCACATTAAAAAATTTTGTAGTCAGAAACAGCGGAAGAATAAAAAATATCCCCAGCCCGAGTGATAAGGCAAACAGAAGAGTACCTGCTTTTGCAAGCTTGCCGGGCGCTTTATTTTCTTTATCCGGCTCCAAGTCCTCCATATTTTTATCTGCTGACCACTGCAACGTTGCGAAACCGATTTTCATCATTTCGAATAGCGCTATCATACCTCTTAATACAGGTATATTCAGCTTTTTTCGTCTTTCCAATATTGATGTGAATTCGTGCCGTTCTACCTCTATTTCTCCGTTTTCTCTCCGGACAGCGGTAGAGTAAGCGCCGGGAGCGCGCATCATCACGCCTTCAATTACCGCTTGTCCACCGACGAGTATTTTTTTCTTTTTTTCCATTTTATTATATCAAAAGAGGCGCCGAAATAAACTATTCCGGCGCCCGATTATAATGATTTTTTCTCTTAAGCTTCTGTTTCTTCTTTTATGCCATATTTCCGTCGGAATTTTTCGACTCTACCTGCGGAGTCAACTAATTTCTGTTTTCCTGTAAAGAACGGATGACATTCAGAACAGATTTCAACGTGTAAATCGTTGGCAGTTGAGCGGGTCTGAAAACTATTTCCGCAAGCGCACGTTACTGTCTGCAATTTATATTCCGGATGTATATCTTTTTTCAATTTCTTCCTCCGTAATTACTTCAATAAGTTAAGAGCATCACTTATTCGCGCGACGCCTTCGGTCAATACTTTTTTCGGTGAAGCAAATGAAATTCGTATATTGTTGTCCGAACCGAATGCCACACCGGGAATGACTACCACTTTTGCCTGTTCTACTAAAAATTCTGAAAAATCTGTTGAGTTATTAATTACTTTTCCGTTAGCGGACTTCCCGAAATACGAGCTGATATCGGGAAATATGAAAAAAGTTCCTTCGGGTTTTATTACTTCCACTCCCGAAAGTTCGCTCAGACCCTTGTAAATTAAGTCTCGTCTTTCCATATAGGTGTTTTTCATTGATTCAACGACAGATTGGTCTCCGTTTAGAGCTCCCTCGGAAGCCTTTTGAGCTATAGAGTTTGCGTTTGACGTACTTTGCGATTGTATTTTGCTCATTGCTTTGATCAAATTCTTCGCACCTCCCGCAAAGCCGATTCTCCAGCCTGTCATCGAATATGTTTTTGACATTGAGTTTACCGTCAATGTTAAATCAAATGCTCCCTCATATGAGGCGATACTTTTATATTCCTTGTCGAATGTTATACGCTCATAGGTTTCGTCTGAAATGATAAGCAAGTTATGCTTTTGTGCAGCTTCAATAACATCTTCGATAAAATCGTCATCAAGCAACGAACCGACAGGATTTGAAGGTGAATTCAATATTACAGCGGTTGTTTTATCTGTTACATAGCTCTCAAACGCTTCCTTTGTACTCCGACAGCCATTGGTCGTGTCAAGCTCCGCAATCACGGGAACCCCGTCCGCCATTTTCACGATTTCCGGAAATGATACCCAATATGGAGCCGGAATAATCACTTCATCGCCGGGATTAATAGTCGCCATAATACCATTATAGATTGCCTGTTTTGCTCCTCCCGTGACGATTATTTCGTCCAGAGAATATTTCAGGGAATTATCTCGTTCAAACTTCGCAGATATAGCTTCTTTGAGTTCAACAATTCCATCTACTTTAGTATATTTGGTGTAGCCCGCTTCCATTGCATCTCTGGCTAAGTTTCTAATATGCTCAGGAGTTGGAAAATCCGGTTCACCGGCGCCTAAATCAATAAGATCAACACCTTGCGACTTTAAATCCGCCGCCATCGCCATTACAGCCATAGTTTTCGACGGCTGAATATTATTTATTCTGTCTGATAGTTTTATCATTTTCCGTTACCTTACAGCTGGTGAATATAAGTTTTTATACCCCTCACCGCAAGAAGAATCACTTGACTTTTACTTTAATTTTACGCTTCCGAAACCTCTGTCAGACATATTTCCTAACCCAAGATGAATCGGAATCTGAAAATTTGTTTCAAATTCTCCTACAAATCCGGGTAACGTTGTGCCGAGTTTGAATGAAGGGATTTCTTTTAGAGAATGCTTAACCTTGATTCTTGAATCTATTTCGCACTCGAATGCTCTCGCAATTCCGAGTATATTTCTGATAAGCATTTTTGAAAGTGCCGCTGAACGCTCCTCCTGATAGAGATACTTAAACTCACTATAATCCAATTCGCTGAAAGCGAGCCAGGGAGTTTCAAAAAAATATTTTCTGCGCTTTTGGCTCATACCTATTTCAGCGTCCGATTCCTCTTCGTTAATTTCTTTGACGGGGTAATTTTTATGCCCTAAATAAAGCTCCGTAAGATCAGGAAGAATTTTTTTTACTGCTTCTACTCCTTTTTCCATAGCATAAATAAACGGACTATCATCAATTATTTTATATTGGATCAATGGAATTTGTTTTACTTTTTCCGCATATCCCTCAGATAATCTTGCTAAATCGCTGTCGGCAAATCTTTTAAGCATAAATGCCCTAAAGTGATGGCTCGAAATTTTACTTGACGCACCTATGTTGATTCTAATAATATCGATATGAATTGATTTCATCGATAAGGCCCCCTTAAAAGCCTCGGCGTATATTTCCGGCACCGAATTATGTAATATGGAAGTCCCTAAATATCAGGGGGAATTCTGCTTATATTAGTTCCAATCACTCATAGAGGCAAGAAATTCTTTATTACTCTTAGTACGTTTCATCCTTTGTAAAAGAAATTCCATTCCCTCCACCGGGTTAAGATCGCTTAAGAATTTCCTCAATATCCACAGCCTGTTCAGCTCTTCTTTGGACAGGAGAAGCTCTTCCTTTCGTGTACTGGAACGGTTTAGCTCAATGGAAGGATATATCCTTCTGTCGCTGAGCCTGCGATCGAGAACAAGTTCCATGTTTCCTGTTCCCTTAAACTCTTCAAATATTACATCATCCATCCTGCTTCCCGTGTCAATCAATGCAGTTGCTATAATCGTAAGACTTCCCCCTTCTTCGACATTTCTCGCAGCTCCGAAAAATCGTTTAGGTCTGTGGAGAGCATTTGAATCCACACCACCGGAAAGAATCTTCCCGCTGTGAGGAACAACCGTATTATGCGCTCTTGCAAGGCGTGTTATACTATCGAGAAGTATGACAACATCCTTGCCGTACTCAACGAGTCGGCGGGATTTTTCAAGAACCATCTCGGCAACCTGGACGTGCCTTTCCGGCGGTTCGTCAAATGTTGATGAAACCACTTCTGCATCCACCGAACGCTGCATATCTGTTACCTCTTCAGGGCGCTCGTCTATAAGCAGCACAATCAATATTATTTCAGGATGATTGCGCGTTATGCTGTTAGCGATTTTTTGAAGCAAAATCGTTTTGCCTGTCTTCGGCTGAGCCACGATAAGTCCACGCTGACCCTTGCCTATAGGAGTAAGCAAGTTCATAATTCGCATTGAATATCCGTTCGGTTCGCACTCAAGATCAATTTTTTCGTCGGGATAAAGAGGGGTTAAGTTATCGAATAAGACTATTTCCCTCGATTTTTCGGGATCTTCGTCATTGACCTTTTCAACTTTAAGCAACGCAAAAAATCGCTCGTTATCTTTAGGCGGTCTTATCTGCCCGGAAACCGTATCTCCGGTTTTAAGGCTAAATCTCTTTATTTGTGAAGGTGATATGTAAACATCGTCAGGTCCGGGAAGATAATTGTAATCTACTGATCGCAAAAATCCATATCCGTCCGGCAATATCTCCAGGACACCTTTTGAATGTATTTGGCTTTCTTTATCGGATTTAGCTTCAAGTATTCCGAATATAATTTCCTGTTTTTTCTTACTCGAAGCCTCCGGTAGCTCCAGCTCTAACGCAATTTTGGAAAGCTCCGATATTTTCATCGTTTGAAGTTTTTTTATATCAATTCCCATTAATTCCTATCCTTTTAAAATTTAGTTTCGATTGTTCGAACGCCACTCAGAAAAGTTTTTGCGTTTTAGATAACATTTAAAATGTTTTAAAAAATTTGTTAAGTCTTTCGGCAGGTGTTCCTAATTCAGTCTATCCTATTTTCGTCTATGTTTATTGTTTCCCGCTTAGATATTGTTTATGAATTTTTTTGCAGTTAGTTGAAACAAAGTTCTGTAGCGCTTTTAATTTACATTTATTTATTCTGTTGTCAAGATAAAAATCCTCAATTCCTGATGACTGAATTTATTTCCATTAGATGCTATTATAGCTAAGTCCAGCTTTTTTATTTAATAAAATGATTATAAATTAACTTTCTATCAGGAATAAATAATGCATCTATACATTACTCGCCACGGACAAACAAAAGAAAACGTAAGTGGAATACTTCAAGGAAGAACTCCCGGAAATCTCAACGAAAAAGGTTTTGAGCAGGCACGATTACTCGGCGAGGCTTTGCGGAATAAGGACATAACTGCAATTCACTCGTCTGATTTGGACAGAGCAATCGATACAGCCTTAATCATCAGCGACCTGATTGGCGCAGTGCTTGTACCGGAAAGTAGCTTGCGTGAACGAAATTTAGGAATTCTGGAGGGCAAGAGCTGGGATGAATATTTTAAGGCTCAGGAGAAAAGCGGCTTGTCTCACTTGGAATATAAACCTGAAGGTGGCGAATCTATTCTGGATATACAAATTAGAGTAAAACCTATCCTTTTAGATCTTACGAACGGACACCAGAGAGGGAATATTCTAATTATGGGGCATGGAGGTCTCAATACTATATTACTCGATATGCTGCTTCCCATGCCACTCGCGGAAATCTGGGAAATAGGTCAGAGCAACGCCTGTATAAATCGGTTGGAAGTTATGGGCTCTATGGAAACCAGAGCTATTATTCTTAACGATACGAAACACTTAGCTGCATCTGATGATACAATCGAATAATTCTCAAATTTTTAGGATGGTTCTGATAATTCTGATGCTTTTTAATTTCTCCAGCGCCTATTCCCAAAATTCGACTTTCGACAATAATGTTTCTGAGTGGCTTGGTGAAGAAATATTTTTTCTCCCTATTGATACTTCTTCAATTAAGGAGCCTTATAAATCTTGGTCGCTTTCTCCGATTAAAAATATAAATCCTTCTCCATCGCAGGTTTACGGCAGAAAGGGAATTATTGTTGACCTGAAAAGAGACGACCAGTTTGATCCGTATTTCGTTACTGTGGACATTGTTGATTCCGACACGACGCTCTACGCCATGAGCTTTGACGGTCACCTTCCCGATGTCGGCTTCATTAAGGATTTCAAAAAAGCTATGAAACTAACCGGCGCTATTCTCTGGAATAACCGCTCTATGTTTTATACTTTTGATTCCGTTCTTGCCTACGAAATACCTCAGGCAGTCACAAATCTCGAGCCTCTGTTCCTTTGGAATATCGAGTGGAGCAATGACGCCTGGAAACCTATCAGACTTACATTCATTGAACCCGATGGAAGAAGAGTTTTTATTAATATGAATTTTTCCGAATTGAATCTATCGCCTGAATCACCTCCGCAGTTTATAGAAAATGTTTTTCATAAAGTAAATCCGAGACTGACTCATCCCGAGTGGAAAGAGAAACTTTGGTTAAATATCGAAAATGAAGCTATTACCAAGAAAATGTCCCGCGAAGCAGTGCTTCTCTCGTGGGGCAAACCCATATCTTTTGCCAACCATAAAGAGAAAGATGACCTGATAGAAATTTGGCACTATGACAGAACTCCATCTGTCAGAATTAGATTTAAAAATGGTATATTAGACCGATGGGAAACTAAGTGAGCAATTTTAGGAAAATACTTTTGCCTACCGATTTTTCGCCCTGCGCTAATGCCGCCCTATATCAGGCAATTACTATCGCTGAGCGTTTTCAGGGCGCGGTGACAATGCTGCATGTCGTTACCGTGCATGAAAGCGACAGAGGGAAAATCGAATCGGTATTTTCCGAGGATTCCAAATCTTATGACCAGATTATGACATCCGCCGAAGAGATGCTCCATACGAAAGAAGGAATGATTGAAACTCCCGTTTTAATAGAAAAGGTGCTCAGGAGAGGTATTTCGCCTACGAATGAAATTATTAATTATGCTGCCGAGCATAAGTCGGATTTGATAGTCATGGGGACGCATGGAAGAACAGGCATCAGGCGGCTCATTATGGGAAGCGTGGCGGAAAAGATAATCAGACTTTCTGATTGTCCTACTATGACGGTTCGATGTGGAAGTGACGGCAAGGAAAATCCGTATCCAAACTACCGTTCCATTTTGCTTCCCGTTGATTTTAGCGCTACATCAGTCAACGCATTATGGAGAGCCGCAGAAATGGCAAGAAGCTACGGAGCTATCCTGACGCTGCTTCACGTAGCAGAGCCTATTGACCTCTCAGGTTATACAAATGAGGGTGACGGTTCGGAAGAAGATTTTTTAGATAGCCAGCTCGATTATGCTGAAAAAGCCCTTCACGAGTTCACATCAAACGCTCCGCTGGAAGGCATTGAAGTTTATACAAGAGTAGTTCACGGGAGACCGGGAAGGAAAATAATTGAATACGCTGACGAAGAAGGCATTGACCTCATTATCATTCCTTCGCTGGGTAAGAGCGGTTTGGAGCGGCTCCTTATGGGAAGTACGGTAAACAAGGTTGTGCATAGAGCAAATTGTCCCGTTATGGTTCTTAAAAAAACGGATGATTCTCCAAAGTAAAAATAAGTACGGATTTTAATGATCCTTAATACCCCTCCCATTCTTGCATCTGATATAACGAATTCATAAATTGCTTGGCTGAGAATTAATGATGAAACCGAATAAACATATATATCTCGACCACAGCGCTACAACACCTGTTGACGCTGAGGTTATAGCTGCTATGAGCCATGCTATGAGCGAAGGCTGGGGCAATCCTTCCAGTACTCATGCGGACGGCAGAAACGCTAAGTTTCTCATAGAGGAAGCCAGGGAGAGAGTGGCCGGACTGATGAACTCATCTCCTGACGAAATACATTTTACAAGTGGCGGAACTGAAGCGGACAATTGGGCACTAATTGGCATCGCCCATTCGCTGAAGGATAAGGGCAATCATATCATAACGGCTGAAACAGAACATCCCGCTATTTTAGACAGTTGCAAAGTGTTGGAAAAAGAAGGATTTAAAATTACGTACCTTTTTACAGACCGGAACGGGAGCATCCATCCACACGACCTTGAAGCGGAAATAACTCCTGAGACCATCCTTATTTCTCTTATGCATTCCAATAATGAGATCGGCACTATTAACCTTATTCACAAATTCGCCGGTATAGCAAAAGAAGCCGGAGTATTGATACACACGGATATTGTGCAATCGTACGGTAAAGTACCCATTGACCTGAAAGAATTGGATGTGGATCTGGCAAGTGTTTCGTCCCACAAAATTTACGGTCCTAAAGGAATCGGAGCTCTTTACGTCCGCTCGGGCGTTGGGATTGACCAGATTATGTTCGGCGGTCATCAGGAGCGTGACAGAAGAGGTGGAACGGAAAACGTTCCGGGCATCGTCGGCTTCGGCAAAGCAGCCGCGCTTCGCGCCGAACGGTTGAAGTCGGATTCCCTGTCTGTGAAAAATATGGCAAAAAATTTATTTGAACTCCTTTCCGAAAAAGTCGGTGGTGTGAGCCTAAACGGACATCCGACTCATCGTATTCCCGGTCATCTCTCTCTCACTTTTGAAAGGATCGACGGAGAAGCGCTTTTAATGAACCTTGATACTCAGGGGATTTCAGCCTCAGCAGGCGCAGCTTGTTCTTCAGGCGCGGTAAAAATTTCCAGCGTATTAAAAGCTATCGGATTAAACGACGAAGAGGCAATTGGAACAGTGCGGATAACTTTCGGCAGAGAAAACAACGAGGAAGATGTGGAACTTGTGGTTCAAGCTATTAAGGAGCAGGTCATAAGACTCCGAAAAACAACGCCTCAGATTGCAGCGCAATGAACAAGAAAGTCATAATGGCGTTAAGCGGCGGAGTTGACAGTTCAGTGGCGGCATTAATTCTCATAGAGCAGGGTTATGACGTAATCGGCGTGACTATGAAGAACTGGGAATTTGAAAGTGCAGGAGGAAATCTCAGTTCGGAAAGTTCCTGTTGTTCGCTCGGCTCTATCGAGAACGCTCGAATGGTGGCGGCTCAGTTGGAGATTCCTCACTACGTTTTTGATGTATCTGATTTTTTCCACGAAAAAGTAATAGATAATTTCAAATCCGAATACTTACGTGGTAATACTCCAAATCCTTGCGTCCGATGCAATTCTCTCGTCAGGTGGGAGACACTCCTCGAAAAAGCAGAAGTATTTGATGCGGACTTTGTTGCTACCGGTCATTATGCCCGAATTCATCGTGCAGATTCCAAATCCGCTGCCGAACTTCGAATGGGCATTGATTCAGATAAAGATCAAACTTACGCGCTATGGGGACTTAAGCAGTCCGAGCTTGAAAAAACGTTGTTCCCGCTTGGCGAACTTAGCAAACCTGAAGTTCGATTGAAGGCTGAACAGGCGAAACTACGCACTTCTAAAACTCCTGAATCCTTTGAAATATGCTTTATTCCCGATAACGATTACAGACGGTACATTCGAGAAAATGTTGAAGGCATCGAGGAGCTTGTACCGGACGGCGATATTCTCGACACGGAAGGAAATGTTCTTGGGATTCATCAAGGCTATACCAATTACACTATCGGACAGCGAAAGGGACTCGGAATCGCACTGGGCGAACCCGCTTATGTCACTGAGATCAATTCAATGGATAACACCATCAGAGTCGGGTCGAAAGAGGAGCTTATGTCCACAGAATTCTCACTCGCGGATGTAAATATTATTGATAATACAAGAGATGGTGATAAATTTAACGCTAACGTTAAAATCAGATACCATGACAAAGGTAATGAAGCGATGGTTCGGAAGAAATCCGATGGCGAATGGAGCGTCGAATTTAAAAGCCCTGTGGAAGCTGTTACGCCCGGACAATCGGCAGTTTTCTATGATTCTGACCGTTTAATCGGGGGAGGCGTCATCAATGCAACACAATAAGAAGATTATCTAATGGCCAAAAGAAAGAAAGTAACCGTTGAAACGCTGCACCGGATGAAAAAAAACGGGGAAAAGATCGTCTGCCTCACAGCATACGATTATTCCACCGCTCTCCTGCTTGATGACGCGGGTGTTGACCTCATACTTGTCGGGGACTCAGCCGCAATGGTTATAGCGGGTCATGAAACCACTCTACCGATTACGATGGATGAGATGGTTTTCATTACGCGCTGGGTTTCGAGGGCGAGTCCTAAAGCGATGTTAATCGGAGATATGCCGTTCGGATCATATCAATCTGATATTCCTACCGCAAAAATAAACGCTGCGCGTTTTATGCAGGAAGGACAGGCTGACGGTGTTAAAATAGAGGGTGGGAAGAGGTCTGCCGATACTGTAAAGGCGCTCGTGGATTCAGGGATACCTGTGTTCGGTCATATTGGTATGACACCTCAATCAGTAAATGAGTTCGGTGGGTATAAGGTAATGGGAAAAACTTCCGTTTCACACGATGAGCTTATCGAAGATGCCATTGCTCTTCAGAATGCGGGTGCGTTCGCAATTGTCATTGAAGCGACTAAGACCAAAACCGCTACGGACATAACAAACGCCATTCAAATTCCCACAATTGGAATCGGCGCAGGTTCGCATTGCGATGGACAAATTCTCGTAATAAACGACCTCATCGGGAACTACGCCGGATTTGAACCTAAATTTGTCAGGCGTTATGCTCAAGTAGGAAAAACCATTTCCGACGCTGTGAAAAAATTCTGTGTGGATGTGAAGAATGGGAGCTATCCCAGCAGCGCTGAATCTTACGAATGAGGATTATCAGATCTGTCGCTGAGATGCAATCTTACTCTAACTCTCTCAGGAGTAATGGGGTAAATATCGGGTTTGTTCCTACTATGGGCGCTCTTCACGACGGACATTTAAGTTTAATCCGTAAATCGCTCGAATCTACTGATGAAACTATCGTTAGCATCTTCGTTAATCCTACTCAATTTGCCCCATCAGAAGACCTTGCAAGCTATCCAAGGGACTTTGCCCGTGACGAAGATCTCGCCCGGGAGTTGGGAGTTAAACTGATTTTCAATCCATCGGCAGAGGATATATATCCCAATGGCTTTAGCACTTTTACAGTTGTAAAAGACCTAAGTGACATTTTAGAGGGCGAATCGAGAGCGTCCCATTTCAAGGGTGTAACGACTATCGTCAATAAATTTTTTAATGTAATAAACCCTAAATTAGCATTTTTTGGTCAGAAGGACGCACAACAAGCATTGATAATCAAAAAGATGGTTGAAGACTTAAATTTCGATATAAAAATAATTGTCTGTCCCACCATACGGGAGAATGACGGACTCGCAATGAGTTCTCGTAATACATATTTATCTACCGAAGCCCGCAGTCAGGCAGCCATAATATATAAATCGTTACGATCAGCCGAAAAAAACCACAAAAATGGAGAGTTTGACGCGGTTAAACTGCATCAAAATATACTTTCTGAATTTAAAAATGCGGATCTCGCGACCATAGATTACGCAGCTATTGTGGACGAAAAAACTCTTTTACCGCTGAAATCAACTGAGAATGGCGCGCTTATTGTTATCGCGGTTCTATTCGATAAAACGCGACTCATTGACAATATTTTACTCGGTGCGGCCGTATAACCTTTTTCGCAACTATTTCCAGCCATTTCTGAGATAATAACCTGCTTTTGGCTTGATATACAAATAGAATAATGATAAGTTAGGCTGCCAAATAGGCGATTACTATTTATCAATCATATTTGAGGCAGAAATGAATAAGGAAAATAAAAGACAACTGTCAATCGAACTTCCACAGGAAAAAGCAGACGGAGAGTACGCAAATTTAGCTCTTATTACTCATTCACCGGCTGAATTTGTGTTTGATTTTTGTAGGGTAGTACCGGGCGTTCCCAAAGCTAATGTTCAATCAAGAATAATAATTGCTCCGATGCACGCAAAAGCTTTTTTGAATGCGTTACAGGAAAATATTAGACGTTATGAGAATCAATATGGAAGTATCACTATGCACCAGCCTAAAAGTGATGGCGGGTCGGAGTTCCCTCCTCCATCAAGCTCAGACCCTGTGGCTGAGGCTTGATGTTAGACTCTAATAATTTTACTTTAATCTACAGAAAAAATATAATAACAAGGAGACTGGATTGGCAACAAGAGTAGCTATAAACGGATTTGGCAGATTAGGAAGAACTATATTCAGAGCGGCAAAACTTCGGAACGCCGATATTGAATTTGTGGTAATTAACGATAGAGCTGATGCGTTCAGCCTTTCAACTGTTTTGAAATATGATTCAATCCATGGTATTTATGATGGCGAAATATCTCACGATGATAAAAATATCATTGTGGACGGACAAAGTATTCCAGTCCTTTCACTTCGTGAAGAAGAAGGAAACCTTCCATGGGGCGACTATGGAATTGATGTTCTAATTGAATCAACCGGAATTGCCAGAAACAGAGAATTTTTGGATATACATATAAATTCCGGAGCGAAAAAGGTTCTCCTGACGACACCTAGTACCGATCCTGTTGACGCTACCATAGTTTTTGGTGTGAATCACGATATTCTTACCGGTGATGAAAAAATTATACTAAATGCATCCGGCACAACCAACTCGGCTGCTGTATTATGTAAGGTAATGGAAGATAGTTTTACCATCAAAGGAGGTTTTATAACAACAGTCCACGCATACACTCTTGATCAAAGTCTCCTTGATTATCCGCATGAGGATATGCGACGAGCACGATCCGCGGCACTTTCCATAATCCCCACAACTACGTGGGCCGTGCAAACTGTCGAACAAATTATCCCGCGACTTAAGGGGAAGCTTGACGGAATAGCTTATCGTGTTCCAGTTCCTGCCGGCTCTCTCGTTGACTTAGCTTTGGATATTGCTACAGATGTAACATTGGAAGATATACAAAATGTGATGAAAATAGCGGCCGAGGGCTATATGAAGGGTGTTTTAAAATATGAAGAATCGCCGCTTGTCTCTGCTGATATCGTTGGGGACACTTCTTCTGCCATATTCGATGCGCCCTTAACGAAAGTACTGAAACCTGACTTCGTAAAAATCATCGGATGGTTTGATAATGAAGCGGGATATTGTAATCGTGCTGTGGACCTGATAAAACTAATATCTTCATAACTAAATGTTGACGGAAATAAAAAACCGCAGATAGCTGTTCTGCGGTAACTACTGATGTTGCGTTGAACCCGTTTATCGCGTTCGATTAAAGATCACTCTGTTTTCTTCGTTGCTTCCAAAATATTCCACAATCCGATAGCAAGTGAAAAGAATCCCATCGCCATACCGTAAACGCCAAAACCTGTTTTATCTCCCCACCAGGTGTAGAGAACGAATAATCCGCCTAATCCCAGAAGAATTCCAAATGCCATAGGGTTTTTTCCTATCATTTCACTCTCCCACTACTCATTAAATCAATATTTATTAAATGGTTTTGCTGCTTCGACAAAATATAGTATCACTTAAAAGTAATCACAAGGAAAATATACTATTGATAATAAAGGAATTAACCACCAATTTTTCGAACTAAATATTTATTCCAAACATAAATGAAGCCTCTGCTCACCGCAAATCCTAAGATTATCCCACCCAAAACGTCAGAGGGCCAGTGTACACCTACATATATTCTTGAAAATGAAACGACTAACGCAAATGCTATAAAATATGGCATCCACTTTTTGTAATGATAACCAAACCAGGTAGCCATTATCATCGTCCCGGTAGCGTGACCTGATATGAATCCGAATTTACCGCCACAATTAATTCTTAAATTCAATTCCGCCAATTCTTTACACGGTCTCAATTGACCTACTAAAGGTTTGATAATACCGCTGGATATATGATCGCCCAATCCGACTGCTAAAATAACTCCTAACATTATAAACTTTGTTTTTTTATCGCCGATTATAATTCCCGTAACAGCCGCCAGTGCGATAGGAATCCCCCATATATTCTGTTCCGTAATAATAGGCATAATAAAATCAAAAACAGGATTAGAAAGAGTCCCGTTTAGAAAATTAAATATAGCGATATCAATGGTGTGTAAGAAATCCAAAACAATTTAATCAAATTGATTATTTCGGATTGAAAAACCACATCAGAAACCAATCACCTGAGTTACCCCGTTCCAAGCATGCAACGCAAGCAATTCCAAAGGATATTGAATGTTTTTCCGCTGATTCCTTGAGTAGCAATACTGCTAATTTATCCATAAACGGCAAATGACCCACAAGCATAATATCATTCTGTATTTCACCTGCCCACTTTGCAATCTCAGCTGCGGAATCGTTTGGATTTAATCCTTCCATTTCGTTCAATGGAACTGTAGTATTAAATTTCATTGTTGACTGGATTACCTCAGCAGTTTGTTTAGCTCTTAATTTTTTACTATGAAAAATAATATCCAAGCGGTCAATGCGTGCAGCAATCTCTGTTCCGGTTTTACCTACTTCAAATTTTCCCCATTCACTTAGAGTGGATTCTCCGCCGTCATTGTTCTCCGCCACCTCTCCATGTCGCAGTAAGTATAATCTCATCTTTGCATGCCCTTATTCACCGATTATCTTGATTAATACTCTTTTTTGCCTTTTCCCATCGAACTCCGCATAAAATATCTGTTCCCATGGGCCTAAATCCAATTTACTGTTAGTGATTGCTACAGTAACTTCTCTGCCCATAATCTGTCGTTTAAGATGCGCATCGGCATTATCTTCTCCGGTACGGTTATGTTTGTAATTATTGACAGGTTCGTGTGGCGCAATTATTTCCAGCCATTTTTCGTAGTCTTCAAGTAATCCTGATTCATCATCGTTTATATAAACAGACGCAGTAATGTGCATAGCGTTGCAGAGTACGAGCCCTTCCTTCACTCCTGACAATCTCACAAGGTTTTCTACTTTAGATGTAATATTAACATATCCGCGTCGTGAAGGGATATTGAAAACAAACTTTTCTGTGAGAAATTTCATTTTCGCTCCTAAATGCTATGCTGAATAATTATTACTGATGATACGGTAAGAGAAAATTCAGTAAATTGAAAGACTTTTTACTTGACAACCAAAAATAATAGTTTATACTTAAACCACTAAATTATGAAACTATTTAAAAATCAAGTAAGAAGAAATTTAAATGATTCCCTGTTATCATGGAAAAATATTTCTCGAATTGAGTCCGCAATGCAAATCAAGCTTGCCAAGCAGTACAAACGATTTAATCTCACCTTACCACAATATGAGGCTTTAGCGTTGCTCTGGGTTAATCCCGAAGGACTCACCCAAAAAGAAATTACCGAAAAGTTACAATGGAGTAAGGGAAATACTACAGGTGTTCTGGTAAGGATGGTGGAAAAAGACTTCCTATCTCGTGAAACCGTGATAGAAGACAAACGATTTCACAAAGTAATTCTTACTCATAAGGGGCGAAATCTCTCTGATAAAATAATTCCTCAGATTGAGAGAATAATTACCGACCAATTAGAATCCATCTTATCCGTGAGAGAAAGAAGGATGCTCAAAGAGATACTCAGTAAAACTTTCGGCGGATTATAGAATCAGCTGATAGACGTTCTAAAATTACCGGTTCTGCTCTATCTGGAAAGATCATTGTAAATCACAAGGGCAGCCATTACAAGGAACAATGCGAATCCAACTTGCTGAATTGCCATCTTTATTTTGATTGAAAGAGGTCTATCTTTTACCCATTCTATCAATATTACAATTAAATGTCCTCCATCAAACGCAGGGATCGGTAGTATATTCAATATAGCAAGATTAATACTTAATATCGCTATGAGCTGAAACAGGCTATCCATACCTGCTCTTGCGGATTGTCCGGCAAGTTGGGCAATGAATATCGGTCCTCCCACAGCTTTAAATGACTGCTCCCCGGATACTAACATCTTTATAGATAAAAGAGTAAATTTCCCCCAAAAGTAAGTCCTGGTAAATCCGCTGCCAATTGATTCCATCAAACCGGCATCCCTGACATTAATGGTCGGTCCTATGCCTATCATACCAAGTTCTTTAATCGCACCATCCACCGGAACCATATCTGAACGGGTTGTGATTTTTTCGGTATATATAGCCTCGTCCCTCAGCCATGCAACTTCAATTTCAAGATCTGGGCGGGAATGTATATAGTCGGTCAACTCATCCCAGCTGTTTATTTCATTTCCGTCAATTGAGAGAATTTTGTCTCCAGCCTGCATACCTGCAGCTCCTGCCGGATAATCATCCCTAACTGAACTGATTACTGTAGTTTGATCTACTTCTCCTATGCCGGATGCAAATGTGAGGATAGCAAAAATTATTATAGCGAGAATTATATTCATAATCACTCCCGCAGATATTATGAAAATCTTCTGAAGGGGGCTTTTTGACATAAACTCCCACGGTTCACCCTTAATATTTTCTTCGTCCATCGATTCATCGATCATTCCTGAGAGTTTTACGTAGCCTCCCAAAGGAATCGATGAAATACAGTAGTCCGTGTCTCCTATTTTTATTCCGGCAAGTCTTGGAGGAAACCCTAAGGAAAATCGCTCTACTCTAACTCCTGAAATCTTCGCGGCAAGAAAATGCCCTAATTCGTGTATAAGAATTAATATTCCGAGAACTACTCCTGTTGCTATTATCGTCGTTAACAAATTTACCTCTTTATTTGATTAAGTCCGGTCACTTCGGATCTTCTCACTAATGCGTTCCTCTATATCAAGAATTTCTTCTAATGTCGGATTATTTATTATCTCTGTTGATTCCATAGTCTTCTCAATCAGACCGGCTATGTCCGTGAATTTTATCCTTTCCTCAAGAAACAGATTCACTGCTGTTTCGTTGGCAACGTTTAGCACCGCGGATGCCGTACCACCCGATTCTAACGCTTTAAATGCCAATATGGGACAGGGAAACTTTTGAAAATCCGGTTCCTCAAACGTCAGTGTAGCTACGGCGCTAAAGTCCGTTTGTTCCCATGCCATTGCATTTCTTTCGGGATAGGTCAGCGCATATTGAATCGGTAACTTCATATCCGGCAGTCCCATTTGCGCTTTCACCGATCCATCCCGAAATTCAACCATTGAATGTATAATTGATTGCGGATGAATTACAATATCAATCCGATCCTGCGGGATGTTAAAAAGCCAATATGCCTCAATTACCTCAAGCCCTTTGTTCATAAGAGTAGCAGAATCTATTGTAACCTTCTTCCCCATCTTCCAGTTAGGGTGCGCCAATGCCTCTTCAACAGTTATATCTTTAAATTCGTCAATCGGTTTTTCTCTGAACGGACCACCTGAAGCTGTCAGAATCAATTTTTTTACACTCTTGATATCTTCACCAACAAGGCATTGCCATATGGCAGAATGCTCGCTGTCAACGGGATAAAGCTTGGCTCCCGTTTTCTCCATTAGATTCCGAATCAATTCTCCGCCCATCACCAGGCTTTCCTTATTGGAAAGGGCAATAGTCCTGCCGGCTTCCGCCGCTCTATAGGTAGGTTCCAATCCCGCGCTGCCGACAATACCGTTTAAGACTATATCCACATCATCGCGGGACGCAAGTTCGGATACTCCCGCTCTTCCCGAGAGGACTTCGATGCTGCTTCCGAGAGCATCTTTGAGAGGTTTTGCGGCATTCTCATCAACTATCGCTACCGCTTTTGCTCCGAATTTCTTCGCTTGCCCGGCTAATTTTTCCCACTGCCGACCGGCTGCAAGGTAACGTACGCTGATGGTCTCGCTTAATGCTTCCACTACTTTAAGGGTATTTACTCCAATGGAACCTGTCGAACCGAGAACCGAGAGAGATTTTTCCATCGTTAGAACCTCATACCGAATCCAAAATTTATTCGCCGCGCATCCCCTTGTTGGATTTGCAGGAATATAAATGGAGCCGATCCGATATTTTGCACAAAACCTAATCCAAGCCAGATTTTTGTACGTTCAATGTTCTCATTTTTGGCCAAAAGGAGATTTTTTCCGGCTTCTACGGCTATTCGCATTTCCGAAAAATCCGCTCCTATTGAAGCTTTCATTGATCTCGATTTCCATAATCTCAAGTACTCGAACTGAACGGTCATATCCCACAGTCTGAAATCTTCAGGACCTCGCAATGCGTTCACCATAGTCCCGAACGAAAGCGCATTATTTCCGCTTTCATCCGAAAATATCAAATATCTAATCCCATATCCGGTAATAATCACTGCTCGATTTCCAATATTCCCGGTTGCAAATTTCCCCGATAGTTCGACGCGCGGATCAATCCCAAGCGCCGCATAAAATATGGGGAGATTAAATTGAGTTACCCCTTCCATAGCTCCCACAGAAAGCTTATCAGATGGTAGGTTCAGCGCATTATGGACGCTTAACCGGAATTGACCCAAAGATAAAAAACCCACATCTCCCGAGAAGAATCCACCCATTATCAGGGGTAACATTTTCGCTAACGGGTCAACTTTAGACCTGAAAAACGCATCAGATTGAGAATTTAAATCAAGATCCTGAGCGCCGATATTAGAACTAATCAGTAAAATTACGCCTGTTAAAATCGAACGCCACTTCATGCAGCTTCTGCGTTGGACGATTCATACAACAGATCAAATTTGTTATGATACTCCCGGGTTTTATCCACTGTTTCTTCGGACAGGAAGTATTCTTTAAATTTGGCTTGAAATATATTTGAAAACGATTTTATCAAATTCTCAACCATTTTTTCGGCATCTACCCGCCTACCTAATATCGTGGTAAGATCGGAAGTTTTTGAAGCCAGAGCCGATCTTACAATATTTCGTTTTTTATCCGGCAGGTGCAGGTAATTAATTATATCCTTATGCTCGCTTCCTAATAATATCGAACCGTGAATAAGAAGCGCTTCTTTGTATTGCCTTCCTGCGCTGCCAACTATCTTTCTACCTTTGTATTCCAATTCTGTTTTTGCCGCTGAAGTAAAGCAGGTGCTTTTTCCCGAACCCGGGTTCAATTGTCCTTTAGACGGTTTTGTATCAACTAAATTAACCTCAATACCTAATTTTAATATAGCTGCCGCTATTGCGAGATGAACTTTAGAATATACTTCTTCAAAATTAAATTCGCCGCCCCGCAATATAAGTGAATACGTAACTTCATTGTCGTGGAGAATCGCCCTGCCGCCCGTTGGTCTTCTCACAATATCTATTCCATCCTTCTTGCACCGTTCTATGTCAACAATGTATGGGGATTGATGGAATCCGATGGAAATAGCACGAGGGTTCCATCCATATAATCGCAATATGTTATTTTCATCACCTGCCTGAGTGAGCGCATAATCAAGCGCCATATTATATGCACCGGATGAGCTGCCTTTAGACAGCAGTCGCCAATTATTCCGAACCGATAATGCCACGGGATGAACTCTCAAAAAAATCTACTGCCTTTTGCAATTCCGTTGTCAGTTCGCCATTGCTCTTCAACTGCGAAAGACCTTCTTCCAAAGAAGTTTTCTTATTATAGATCAATTTGTAACCCTTGGATAATTTTGATATTGCGTCGCGGGAAAAACCACTACGTTTTAATCCGATAAGGTTCAATGTTCTATATACCAACGGCTCTCCTGCGGCAAGAACATATGGAGGCACGTCCTTTGGAACCCTATACCCGCCGCCGATAAACGCAAATGTTCCTATCTTAACAAACTGATGTATCGGCACCATACCTCCAACGGTAACATTATCCTCAATCTCGACGTGGCCGCCCATATTTACTGAATTCGCTATTATAACATTATCTCCTATTAAACAATCATGAGCAATATGGACATACGCCATAATCAACGTGTTTTTTCCTATTACGGTCTTTCCTGAGGCTGAAGTGCCTCTATTCACCGTTACGAATTCCCTTATCGTTGTGCCATTTCCAACCTCCAGGATCGTCTCCTCTCCTTCAAACTTTAGATCCTGCGGCACAGATGCCAATACGGCACCTTTATGGATAATACAATTTTCTCCAATTCGACAACCATCGGCTATAGAGACATGAGAGGATATTTTGGTACCCTTCCCTACGACCGTGTTTTTTTCTATAACGGTGAAAGGGCCTACAATGACCCCATCACCTAATTCGGCGTTCTTATGAACTATGGCGGTTGGGTGTACTTCTACAGACATCGTTACTTTTCAGCGTCAACAATAATAGCGGTCATTTCAGCTGATGCCACCACTTTGCCTTCGACGTAAGCCTTCCCTTTCATTTTAGTTGTGGATTTGTACATTTTGATCACCTCGACCTCAAGTCTCATTTGGTCTCCCGGAATCACCGGTTTTCTGAATTTGGCATTATCTATTCCGGTAAAGTAAACGAGTTTCCCACTGGGATTTTCATCGTAATTTAATAAGAGAAAACCTCCTGCTTGAGCCATCGCCTCAACAATCAAGACACCCGGAAATATAGGACGATCAGGAAAATGTCCATTGAAAAAAGGTTCGTTTCTTGTGACTGATTTGATAGCGACAACTTTTTTTCCGGGAGTTATATCAATAATGCGATCTATGAGAAGGAACGGGTAGCGGTGCGGTAGGATTTTCTCAATGGCCCGTATATCAATTATTTCTCCGCTCTTGCTGCTCGATTGGAACTTTGCTGCAAGTTTTTTCTTTTCCTGATACTTGAAAAGTTTCTTCACCAATTCGATATTCGCTTCGTGCCCACTTCGAGCGGCAAGGACATGTGCTTTTATCGGAACGCCGAGAAGTGCCAGGTCCCCGATAAGATCGAGCGTTTTGTGCCTCACGGGTTCGTTCTCAAATCTCAATCTTTTCCCGTTAAGTATGCCCGAGCTTGGCACACTAACTTTTCCTTTAATGCTCAAAAGTTTTTTTAATGACTCAATGTCTTTTTTGTGGAGCTTTCTATCGACAATTACTATGGCATTATTTAAATTCCCACCCCTTATAAGACCTGCCTTGTGCAATTCCTCCACTTCATGAAGAAAGCAAAATGTTCTCGCCGGGGCGAACTCTTTCACATATTCTTTTTCGAGCGAGTACATAGAAGTATATTTCTTTCCAATTGCGGAATTTTCGTAATCGACAAGAAATGTTACTCTGAATTCGTCTGATGGTAATACCACTATCTCGGCATCGCGGTTTGGCTGGACTACAGTTATAGGCTCATCTATGTAAAGATATTCCCGTAGCGCTGATTGTTCTACAATACCGGCTTTCAGCAACACATCAACGAATGGTTTAGCGCTACCGTCTCCAACCGGAGGTTCTTTATTTGTCAGCTCAACATAGACATTATCAATTTGCAGCCCCGCTAATGCACTCAAGACATGTTCCACCGTATGGATGCGGACTCCCTTCTGCTCAATGCTTGTCCCGCGCTGGAGGTCTACAACGTTTTTAATATGGGGAATAACTTCCGGGCTATTTTCCATATCCGTCCGTACAAATCTAATTCCATGATTAACCGGAGCCGGTCTAAACGTAACTCTGCTTTTTAATCCCGTGTGCAAACCTATTCCGGAAAAATGTACCGGATTTGAGATAGTTCTTTGATAATCACTCATTCTTGTTAAGCCTATTTTTTAAATTGTCAACTTCCTGTTCCAACTCTTTTATTCGTTTTGACAACTTCGGAACTCTGCCAATATTTGCGTCTTTACTCAAATTTTCCTTATGAGGACGAGCGGGTATTCCTGAAATAGTTACTCCTTTAGGAAATGATTTCATTATGCCTGATTTCGCCGCTATTTTAACTCCGTCTCCAATTTTAACATGTCCTATTATCCCTACCTGCCCACCCATCAGTACTCCGCTGCCGACTACAGTGCTTCCTGAGATTCCTGCGAAAGCTGCCATAATAGTATTTTCCCCGATTTCCACGTTGTGGCCGATTTGGATCAGATTATCGAGTTTGGCTCCCTTCCGAATCAGCGTCGTACCCATAGTTCCTCTATCAACACAACAGTTCGCTCCAATGGAGACATCATCTTCAACGACAACATTCCCTACTTGCGGAACTTTCATAATAATGTTTCCGTCCGGAAGATATCCAAATCCCTCTCCACCGATTACCGTTCCGCTTCCAATATTAACCCTGTTACCGATTGTAACTTTATATGATAATACAACACCCGGATTTATTACACACTCATCTCCAAGTCTGACGCCCGAGTCTATGAACACATTTTCCATAATGTTGCATTTATTCCCCAAAACGGCTCCGCTCTTTATTACAGATCCCGCGCCCACATAGCATCCGTCTCCTATAACGGCATCTTCATCAATTATGGCTTTTGTGTCAATATGAGCCTCCACATCTTCAGAGGGATTAAAATATTGTAATGTTTTCGCCTTAGCCAACTGGATGTCAGATACAAGAATTGCCGGGATTGAAGGAGAATCCATTTCATAAGAAATAATAACCGCAGATGCTTTAGATTCAGCAAGCTGTGCTTCATATTTCTTACCCGCTATAAATGTTATCTGTCCCGAAACAGCAGATTTTATCTCGGCAATCCCATCAATGCTTATCGACCCTTTCCCGATAAGAGTCCCTTGGAGAAGATCGCTCAGCTCCGAAAGGTTTATAGACATATTTACTAATTCCCACCTGTCTTGCCAATTCCGGTTCTCAACCTTTCAACCACTTTATCGGTAAGGTTGTCTTCAGATTTCTTAAAAGGTATGCTGCCCCGAGCCGCGTCCAGTACCATATCATACCCCTCTTCAGCCGCAATTTCAGATAATGCGATGATTATATCATCCATCGCTTTTTGTGATATTTGGCGCTGGGATTTATATATTGTTCCACCCGGACCAAATATATTTTCAGTAGACATTCGAATAATATTTTGCTTTGCCGCTATCTCGCTGTCCTTATCGGCTAATCGGGACCTGCTCCATGTAAATCTCCCTTTTTCTCTTTCGATTTGCAGACTGTCTAGCTGCGCCCACAATTTCTGAAGATCTTTTTCCGCATTTGCCGCATCCTGCTCAAATTTCTGGCGCGCAAATTTAAATTCTTCAAAACGCTCGAATATCAGCTCACTGTCAATATAACCTATTTTTCCTTGAGCGTAGGTCAGGTCGGAGAAGAAGAAAATAGTTACGAATACTAAAAGAACTTTATTATATTTTTTCATCGGCATTTATTATTTATAATTCTTTCGAAGTTCAAACAACACCTGCTCGGTTAAATCTCTTCCTCCGGATGCAAACATTATACTGTTTATGGTATTATCATAGATAAATGTAAAATCTTCTTTTATACCGAGGTCTCTTACTATTTCATCGAATGCTTTTAAGATTGGCGATTTTAATGAATTTTCAGTCTGAATCAGCTCCTGCTGGCGGGTGACACCTACTCTTTGATAATCTTGCGACAGTTTTACTATTCGACTCTGAATTTGAGTTCTCATTGCGTCGGTAAGCATCATTTGATTCTGTAATACTTTATTAAGGCTATCGGCTTCAGTTGTCATACCAATCAGTTCATATTCCGCATCTTCTTTCATTTTCATCAGACGCTTGTCCGCATCTTTCCAGCTATCTAATTCTGTGAGCACTTTTACTTTGTCAACATAGCCGATTTTCACCTGTTGGGAATATGCTTCCACGCTCATCATTATCAGCAACACCGGAATAATCTTCATCTTGTTCAATATCTTATCTCCCTAATTATAAATACTTTTAAAATTGTCTTCCAAATTGGAAATGTACCTTCCAGCCTTCTCTTACGCCCGGAACAGAAAGATCATCAAAACCGAATCCTAAATCAAATCCGATAAGACCGACAAGCGGCATAAACATTCTCATCCCAAAGCCCGCCGATTTCCGTAAATCGAATATATTCGCTGATTTTATGTCAATCCAGGTATTGCCTCCCTCGTAAAACAACAGCCCGAATATGACAGGGTTCGGGGCAATTGGAAATCTTAATTCAATAGAAAACTTTGATAATACTTTACCGCCAAGAGCGAATACGCTTGAAGTAGGACTCGGAGGACCTACTGTCCGGTCATCATAACCTCGCAATGGCTCTCCAATTGTCAAGCCACTGCCACCCATAAAGAAGAATTCATCAAATGGGATGAACGCATCCGAACTGAACGTCCTAATCGCGCCGTATTTATATCTGTTCAATAATACAAATTTCCAGAATAATGGGGTGTACCAATCCACACTGAAGATAGATTTGAAAAAATCTTCGTCTCCCCCGATGGGACCACCTGAAATTTGCGAAACGAGGGTGAACACGGATCCCTGCGTCGGAAATTCGGGTCTGTCTCTGCTATCTCTTGTTAATACAAATGTCAATCTTCTCTGCTGAGTTTCAATTACCACATTTCCAATTTCGTCATCGCTTATTCCAGCGCTTCTTGAGGGTGGCACTAATTGATCCAATATTCCCCTGTCAGTGATGTTGTCAAATTTTCTCTTGGCAAATCGGAATGATGCGTTGCCACGAAAATAATCATCCGGCCATCTGAATCTTCTCCCTAAATTCACAGACCCTCCGATTTCTGATTGGTCAAGCGGGAAAAACACTCCTCTTCTTCTTGTGGAAAATACTCGAAAACCAGCCAATGTAGGTGTGTCGAACAGCCAAGGTTCGGTAAATCCAATGGAAAATGATCTGAACACGCTGCCAAATTGCCAACTGAATGAAAGAACCTGTCCATTGCCGATGAAATTATTGAAATCCACGCCTATTGAGCCGATAGCTCCGTCCCTTTGTGAGAATCCGGCTGAGGCATTTGCTCTATCGGTCTGTTTCTCCTCTACCGACAGCTCAATATCAATCTGGTCTTCATCAACAGGCCTAATGTTAGGAATAACATTCGAGAAATAGTTTAAGATGAATATTTCCCTTTGACTCCGCATTAATTTCGATCTGCTGAATACATCGCCGGGGAATATCTTCATTTCTCGCCGAATGACTTTTTCCTTAGTCTTGGTATTTCCATAAATATTGATATTTCTAACGAAAACTTTCTGATTTTCATCTATAACAAATTCTATATCTACAACATCGTCTCCTACCGGACTTTGTTTCGGATCAATATTTACATATAGATTTCCCTTATCCATATAAATGCCGGTTAGTCTGTCAAATACTGCAAAATCTATATTCTCAGCGCTGTAATCATCTCCTTCTTTCAATCCCAATGCTATTGACAATTCATCCTCTGTGAATAATTTGTTATTTTTAAAAGTTAATTTTCCAAGCGTATATCGTTTACCTTCTCGTATCGTTATATCCAAGTAAAGCTTTTCTCTTTTTTCATCGTAATATAAAGAATCCTTCAATATTTCAGCATCTCTAAAGCCATTATTCTTATAGAATTGAATTAGATTTTTTTTGTCTGCTTCATATTCTTCCTTATCGAAATTCC
Source organism: Candidatus Neomarinimicrobiota bacterium (assembly GCA_022573815.1). Taxonomy (NCBI): domain Bacteria; kingdom Pseudomonadati; phylum Fidelibacterota; species Fidelibacterota bacterium. The sequence goes on along the minus strand of JACZTG010000007.1, from coordinate 35,313 downwards.
CGGATCTCCAGAAGCGTAGAGTCCCTTTTTCCCTAGTTTTTTTCAGCTGTTTTTTCAGTTTGCTTTCCGAGAAATTTTCTGCGCCCTTGAACTTTATTCCACGGATTTTAACCTTCGAACCTTCATTTATATTAAACCTGACAATTATATAATCTTCTTTTTCAGCCGGAATGCGCTCGGTGCTTATTTCAACGAGTAAATAACCCTTCTTATGATATATCTCTTTTAATGCACGAATTGTTCTTATCTCCATATGAGGAGTAATTCGCTGACCCCTGAAGAAAGTTACCGCATCCTCCAATTTATCATCATTAAGTTTTTTATTCCCCTTGAGCTCGTATTTATCAATTTTGGGATACTCTTCTACCTTTATCAGAAGGAATAGTCCTTCACTCACCTGCTTTTCAATTGAAATTTGGACATCGGCAAATATTTTCATTGCCCATAAACGAGTAATAGCATCTTTGATATCATCACCCGATATTGATTTTCCTGCAACAAGCCCTGAATTTCTGATGATGACATTCGCAGAAGCACCTTTATTACCCATCACATCAACATTGAATATCTTAACTTTTTCCTGAGCTTGAATCGGAGAAACAGCATATAGAAGAATTAAGAGAAGCGCAAATAGCTTCAATCCTGATAATATATTTCTATTTCCACAATCTGTACTACTCGTTCCCGCATTCGATTTCATAAACTCTTTCATACCTCTTTTAATTCTTGTAGTTGCTCGCTTACCAATCCAAATCTTCTCTCGCGACCGAAATAATCAGTTATCGCATCATACAGCTGCGTCCTCCTGAAATCAGGCCAATGAGTATCTGTTATGTATAACTCCGTATATGCGAGCTGCCACAACAGGAAATTACTGATCCGCGCTTCACCGCTTGTCCTGATAAGCAAGTCCGGATCAGGTATATCTTTAGTATACAGGAAGTCGGCAAACATTTTTTCATTTATATCACCAATCTTGATAGTTCCCTTTTGGACAGCTTCCGTTATATTTCTGACCGCATTAACTATCTCGCTTCGAGAGCCATATGATAATGCGAGATGTAACTTCAATCCATTATTGTTCTTAGTCGATTCAGTGGCTCTTCTCATTTCTTTTGCAGCGTCAGAAGGCAGGTCATCTAATTTACCGATCGTTGAAATTACTACGTCGTTCTCCATCAAGTCTGTTAATTCTCGACGTATTGTACGCAGAAGAAGTTTCATTAATGCGGAAACTTCTCTTCTTGGACGCTGCCAGTTTTCTTCAGAAAATGTGAAAAGTGTAAGATTTTCCACTCCCAATTGACCGCAAGCCTCAACTATTTCTTTGACCGACTTTATTCCCTCCCTGTGTCCTGCAAATCGGGGAAGTCCGCGCGATTTAGCCCATCTGCCGTTTCCATCCATAATAATCGCAATATGACGCGGTAGATCGCCTAATGCCTTCAGTTTATCTTGTATGAGACCGTCTTTTGTATTCGGGGCTTTCAATGGTTCAAAAATCCTATTTAACTTCAGCCTACTATTTTACTTATCATAAATTTCAATGTCAACCGTAATAGAGTATGTTCTTTGTCTGTCAAGTCCATGCTATGTTATTTAATCCTCAGAAACGATTTTGTTCCTTTTTCGAACGTATACGATATATCCTTTCTTATTGTTCAAATCTTCGTGTCCAAGATATTCATGACCATTACTGTGGCACCAGGCCGGCATATCCAAAAGAATAGCTCTATCATCGGCGCTAATCGCCAACAGACTCCCATCATCAATCTGCTTGATGAGCTTTGATGTTTCTATGATAGGATACGGACATATTAATCCTAATGTGTCCAATTCCACGTCAGGTGTAAACTTCATGGTGAAAATATAATTAATTAGTTAAGATTAGTCAAAGAGTATAAAACATAAAGCCCCGGAATAAATCCGGGGCTCTAAACTGCTATTTGATCATCTGATGCTCAGAATCCCAATTTTTCCCTCGCTGCGTCGCTCATCATTGAGGGGTTCCATGGCGGATCCCATACTATGTTGACTCCGGCTTCTTCCACACCATCCAATGCCCGCAATCTGCCGGTTACATCCGAAGATATTTGAGCGCTCATAGGGCACCCTTGTCCCGTAAGAGTCATTGTAATCAATACATATTTTTTTTCTATATCCACATCATAGACAAGACCTAAATCAACTATATTTACAGGAATCTCCGGATCGTAACAATCTTTCAACGCATCAAGTATATCGGCTTCGACTAACATATCATTCCTCCAATCATATTTTTATGCCGTCTCAAGGACAGCATTGTTTTCTTTTACTTCTACAGAGTTTTCGATTTTCTTCGCTAAATACATAAACGCCTGAGCTGACGCGGATTCCTTATCTGAAAGAGATATGGGTACACCATCATCGCCGCTTTTCCGCACCCCCGGCTCTAAAGGTATCTTCCCAAGAAACGGCACTTGCAGTTTCAGCGCCTCTCTTTCGCCTCCTCCGCTTCCGAATATATCAGTCTGCTCATTACAATGTGGACATTGAAATCCACTCATATTTTCCACTATACCCAATACCGGCGCATTCACCTGGCGGAACATCGCCGCACCTTTGTCCGCATCAAGCAGCGCTAAATCTTGCGGTGTTGTTACTATGACAGCACCTGTAAGTTTTACCTTTTGGGCAAGAGTGAGCTGGACATCCCCTGTACCCGGAGGCAGATCCAGCACGAGGAAATCTAGCTCACCCCATGTTATATCATCTACAAATTGGCTTATTAATTTCGCCACTATAGGTCCTCTCCAGATAACCGGAGAATCGTCGTCCAATAATAACCCCAGTGACATAAGTTTGATTCCATGCTTTTCTATCGGAATAATCTTTCTATTTTCACCTATTCCGGGTTTCTCCTTGATTCCCATAATGGTCGGCACGCTCGGTCCATAAACATCGCAATCGAGAAGCCCTACTTTATACCCGATTAATGAAAGTGAAACAGCCAGATTGGAGGCTACGGTCGATTTTCCAACGCCACCCTTTCCGCTGGCAACAGCTATCGTATGTTTTACTCCGCTTATTAAGGCTTGTCCTGCCCATTGATCCTGCTGTTGCGGTGTCGTTTGGCGCTTTATTGCCTCTGATTCATTGAATTGAACGTCTTTTATTTCACCTGATTCTACAAGAGCGTTTTTGATTGAATCTATTATATCTTGTTTTTTCTCACTGTCATTTGTAGTAATATTCACCGAGATAACGGCATTGCTACCTTCAATCTCTACGTCTTTGACCACTCCAAATGAAACTACATCCCTGCTGAAACCGGGATATTTAATCCCTTTTAATATTTCTAATGCTTTCTCTTTATTCATTTTAACCTATTCAATATTGAAATTGGACTAATAGTTGTTATCGATTACTATACTCTGACCCTGAAGTTGTTCGGAGATACCTTGCATAGTAACTCCTTCTAATACCTCAAACATTTTCGCTTCAGCTTCACTGAATGTTTCTTGAATCATACAATGAATGCTGACCGAACAACTAGATTTTACTCCGCTGCAATTAAATATAGGGACTATCCCTTCTACTGCCTCAATTACTTCCTTGAGGTTTATATCTTGAGGTTTTCGAGTCAGGGTATAACCACCTTTGGATCCGCGATATGATTTTACGAGGTCCGCTTTTGCGAGTGACTGAAATATCTTGGCAAGATAGCTCTCTGACACGTTTTGTTCGCGCGCAATTTCACTCACATAAATTACCTCGTCAATCGGCTTGTTCGACAGATAGTATAAACCATGAATTGCGTGTTCACTTTTTGAAGTAAATTCCATTATATCCAATCGCCTTTTTAATTCGGACAACAATTGTCCGATTCTAAATATAATTCAATGCATCATTTAATTGCAAGTTATTATTCCTTTTGCATATTCACCTGAGCAGCCGCTTAAAGATATGTTCATTCAAGTCAATATACCGCTTGACTTGTTTCGCATTCACAGATAGTTTTCAGGACTCATAAAATTATAATACCTTTGGACATTATTGTGAAAACGCTAAACATAAAAAATAAATATTTCCTGCTGATCGTTTCAATTTTGCTTTTCTCGGTCGATTCGATTGCAGCTCCTCCTGTCTCGACGCAATATCGTGAAGCGCGATTCAATGATCTTAAAAGCATTAATACCCTGGAAAAGTTATTTAATAAAGACACCGGTAAAATCAGACTTTTTTTACTATTTTCACCCACGTGACCAGTCTGCGCTCGTGGTGCCCGGTGGGTACAAAAAAATATTCTCGATAAATATCCCGATGCTGATTTTGAAATTTATGCTGTGTGGATGCCTGTTATACGTGGAGACTCAAGGTTGGCTGTTCCAGGGGCAGTAGCTCTCCTTCCTGACTTAAGGGTACATCATTTCTGGGATCAAACCCGTATCAGCGGCACTTTTTTCAAAAAGAATATTGTTCCCGACGTTAACGCATCTGTAGCATGGGATATGTTTTTTCTTTATGACAAGGATGCAAAGTGGGATAAAATTCCCGGTCCTCTCGTCGAAAAGGGTAGAACCGTCATTGCCACTTCAGGATCGCTTGGATATGAATTTGGTGAACTCCTAAAACAAAATAAAAAATCTTCGAAATAAAAAGACCGGCAGTAACTGCCGGTCACATTAATGCTTCTTAATTTGTAATCTTAATTATTCATTCCGACCGGAATAATAAAGACATCTCTTACACCCCACATTCTGGCATCACTTTCAGAGTTCATCCAAATATCTGCCCTCTCACTATATCGCCTGTTCATTGTGTCATGAACCACCATTCTTCTCACATAAACAATATCAATTGTATCACCAAAGCTGATTGTAGCTGCATTATTGTAACCCATTTTCGCCATAAACGCATTTTCAGCCCGGATCATATCTCTGCTCAAAGCAATTGTTCCTTCTCCCACCCGCTCACCGCTTGCAGTGATAAAGGGTGTCGAATCCGTCTGGTCAATATCTGAGTTATATGCTGTGGAAACTACTCGGGTTAATCCTTTATAAGGATTTCGCTTTTGTTCCTTCCCCAGCCAGATTAGTGTCTTTTCTATCTTAACCAGATTAGAGAGAAGTTCTCGATTTTCTTCTTGAAGTGTATTTAGTTCCCTTGTGGCGTTGTAATCAACGCTAAACTTCATACCTGAACCTGTAATCAGAAAAACAGTTAGAGCTCCAAAGAACGCCGTTCTATTTATCATCCTCTCCCTCATTCACAATTTCACGCTACCAAGTTATCTCTATAAATTTTCATTCAGAGTAAACTTAGTTTATTTAGAGATATTTGCATATCCATAGTATATATTACTACGGATATACAATATATGGTATAATATGGATTCAACTATTCTAAATTCCAAGTAAAATATTATATTCCTTATCTCGTTCATCTTTTTTATTTTCATCATTATTTCAGTTCTATTTCAATCTAACTTGACTATTACTCATTCCACCGATAACTTTCCCCAATGAAAAGTTTCACACACAAGATAGTGTTGTTATTTATTTCCACTGTAGCTTTGGCCACACTTTCCGGCTGTACAACAGCGCCGTTGCCATCCTCATACATGAGTGAAACAAGCTATGATACTTCATCTCTGCAATTATTAGAAGTTTATAAAAATCTCGAATTCAGAGCGGCAAACAACAACAAATTTTTGTATTTTCAGGTAATTATAACAGCCGACTCTACAAACAGAAAATACGCACAATCGATTCTCAACCTTTGGCTTAACTCTGACGGTTCTCATTCAAAAAAAACCGGATTTCAGTTTCCAGTCAGAAAAATAACGCACCCATTTCTCAAAAGCCAATTCTCCTCCATAACAGGATGGGGCGGTTTTAAGAGTATTCTTTCTGATACCCAAAAAGTCAGGGTTTCCAATTATCTCAAAACTTCTGAATCAAAGATACTTTATTTCAACCCTGATTCCGGGAGCATTGATTTAATTGAGCCTGACGGAACACGCGGTTTTTCTATCAGTCGAAAACTCACCGATAAACAGATTATTTTGGACTTTATTATTCCGCTTAACGCGAATGGAAAAGAAATATTAGGCGCGCCGGATGGTCCCGGGGCTGAATTGATAGTTGGATTTGAGATTTTACCCGGTTCTAATATCTTTCGTTCTCGTCCTCAAACTCCACAGTCGCTTGTATCCCCCGGTATTGGGAGACCTTTACAGACTACCGGAAGGTCGAATATCGGAAGAGCTCAAATTAAGAAGTCATCTGAAATTCATTGGCTGAACATAACATTGGCCACATCGGATAAAACCCCATGATAAATACTGTATCAGGAAGAATAACAGCTGTTGTTATTCTTATTATTTTTCAAGGTACAGTCTCTTACGGTCAATCATCCGCAGCCGGTAAATTTGTATTCAAATCGGATGCTTCTTCATATATTGACGCAATTTCCAAGAATACTATCGTTTTTGGAGCCGGCGTTCGGATGACAGGCGGAGACGCATTTTTTAAAGGAATTGGCAGACCGGGAGGACCTCCCCCACTGCAACCGTCATTTCCTCTTCAAATCAGCGCAACAATCATTGATGACGAAGTGATCAGTGAATCCGGAGACTATTACTCCAAACTCGGCGGGTTAACAGAATCCGAAAGAGACACTTTCCTTGCAAATTACCGTGATCACTACAAGTTAGATGAATATGATTTAATCTGGATATATATGAGGACTACATTCGCAGAAAACTATGTTAACCCTGAGAAATGGGTGATATTTGTTCAAGATGAAGATGAAAACCAATTTGAACCTAAAAAAGTCTCGGAAGAGAAGACCTTAATCAAGAATGGACACTATCCCGTCAAAGAAAGATGGCGTAGAGCGCAAATAAAGGAAGTTCAGTTTGCCCTGCTTTTGCCAAAGAAAAAATTTGATGGTAAGAGCTGGATACCTGCATCAGGCAAGCTCAAGATTGTATTTATGAATATTAATAAACAATCTGAACGAACAGAAGGTACCTGGATTTTTAAATCAGATTAATTTTAGGTTCAGAGTTTTACAACCGGTGAATATTCTGTCCGATTAATTTCTTATTCCCGATTTTATCTTCATTTGACATTTATCGCTCTGAGGAATTGGAATTCATTCCTCAAATTAATAATTAAATTGCATTGCACTTATAAGATAATTACCTTAACGAAGCTTAAGGATAAATGGAAAAGGATATGGCTTTAACAGAAGAAAATAAGAAGAAATCGTTTAAACGTGGGCGCTCCGCGCAGCAGTATAAACCTAAAAAACACGTTAAAAGAGAAATAATAATTAACGAATCTCGAAATGAGACTCGCATAGCAATAACAGAAAATGACGTTCTCGCGGAAATATTACTCGAACGCCCGGAAAACACGCGAATGGTGGGCGATATCTACAAAGGGAAAGTCGCCCGGGTAAATCCCGGAATGCGCGCGGCATTTATCGATATCGGCTTTGATCACGACGGATTTCTACATTTTTCGGACATTAATGATTCTGTGCACGATTTTATGGACATTTTTGAATCCGACTATGATAAAGAGAAGGAACCCAATAAGAGAGGGAAGAAAGTCCGCGGTGAATGGATGCCGAAACCGGGACAGGAGATAATTGTCCAAATCACCAAAGAACCCATTTACGATAAAGGCCCAAGGGTCACAACGCATATTTCCCTCGCAGGACGATTCATCGTTCTTGTGCCTAACGACAGGCAGATAGGTATCTCCCGAAAGATCTCGAATTTTAAGGAAAAGAGAAGGCTTCAGAAAATAGCAAAAGAACTCCGTCCCGATGATTTTGGATTAATATTACGCACTGCCGCAATGGACAAGTCACATGACGCCATTGAAAATGATTTTAAAAATCTAATGAACCAATGGAAAGAAGTGGAGAAGGAAATTAAAAAACACGAACCTCCATTTCTTGTATTCAAAGATTTAGAAATGGCATTCAGCGTCATCAGGGACCTTCTAACTGCTGACGTGGAAAGAGTGGTGGTAGATTCCAGAAAATTATATCGCAAGATAGGTTCCTACCTCAAAAATGTGTCACCGCAACTTTTGGAAAAGCTTGAATTTTACAACGAGCACATTCCGATATTTGACAAATATAACATCGAAAAAGAATTAGATAAGACTCAACACCGCAAAGTTTGGCTTAAGAGCGGAGGCTATATTTTAATCGATCATACTGAAGCGTTGGTTACCGTGGATATCAACTCAGGACGCTATCAGGGAAAGAAAGGACATGAACAGAATTCTTTTAAAATAAATATGGAATCCGTGCCCGAAATTGCAAGACAACTTCGTCTTCGAGATATTGGCGGCTTGATAGTAATCGACTTCATTGATATGGAAGATCAAAAAAACAGAAAAGCTATATACCATTTAATGCGCAAGGAAATGGTAAGAGACAGAGCTCGCAACAAGATATATGAACTATCAGAACTCGGCTTGATGCAGATGACGCGTCAGCGGATAGGTCCGGGGCTTCTTTACAGAGTCAGTGATGTTTGTCCTGTTTGTAACGGGCTGGGTAGAGTCATTTCCAAAGACACTCTTATAAACAAGATTGAACGTTGGATAAAAAGAATGAAATCGGTGAAAATGGAAAGAAGGCTTATATTCTATCTGCATCCCGAGGTTGCTTTTCATTTTTCCGAAGACAGCAAGGAATCAATTCGACGGCTTATGTGGAAATACTGGGTAAAAATTGAGGTGCGGGAGGACTCTGAATTGAGCATGAACGATTTCAAAATATTTTCTAAAAAATCAGGCGAAGATATAACAGAAAAATATATGTCTTGACTGTAAATTCACCCCTCATTAAAATAGTAAGCTATTGTAGGAATGGGAATTAAAAAGAGGTTATAAATTAACATATGTATGCAGTTGTAGTTATAAAAGGTTTTCAACATAAAGTCGTCGTTGGCGATGAGATAGCAGTGCAAAAAGTTGAAGGTAATCCGGGCAGCAAAATAGATTTCGATGAAGTTTTGATGCTCGGCAACGGAGATAAATCTGTTGTCGGTACTCCTTCTGTTTCAAAGGCTAAAGTAAGCGCCACAATTTTAAAGCAGGGTAAAGACAAGAAAATTACCATGCTGAAAAAGAAACGTAGAAAAGGCTATAAAGTCAAAAGGGGTCATAGGCAAGAATTGACTTGGATTAGGATTGACGATATTTCAAATGGCTCTGGCGCTAAATCCAAAGCCAAGACCGAATCTAAAGTTGAACAGGAATAGGCGGGATATTCAATGGCACATAAAAAAGGTGTAGGCAGTTCAAAAAACGGTCGGGATAGCAATGCTCAAAGGCTGGGGGTTAAAGTTTACGGCGGTCAAAAAATCACGGCCGGCAGCATCATATTAAAACAACGAGGCACTAAATTTGCCGCGGGGAATAATGTTAAAAGAGCAAACGATGACTCTCTGTTTGCGCTTATTGATGGATTCGTCAAATACGAAACCAAGAGAAACAACAAAAAACACGTTAGCGTTTACGAATCTTAATTTGAAGTATGATTGTAACAGATAATTTTGATATAACAATACCGGCTTTTGCCATTTATACCCCGTCGAATTCGACGGGGATATTTTTTACAGGAGAAATTTAGTCATGAAAATCACAGTTGTTGGCGCGGGACATGTAGGAGAGATGGCTGCAATAAGATTGGCGGAAAAAGGTTTAGCGCGACAAGTCGTACTTGTAGATATCGTTGAAGGTATCCCGCAGGGTAAGGGATTGGATATGTTCGAATCATCTCCTATCGAGGGATTCGATTGTGAGATAATCGGAACAAACGGATATGATGAGACTAAAGGGTCGGATATTGTTATCATAACCGCCGGAATTCCGCGCAAGCCTGGAATGAGCCGGGATGATCTTCTCAAAACCAATTCGGATATTATGAAATCCGTCACCACCGAAATTGCTCAAAAATCTCCTGATTCAATTATCCTCGTAGTTAGCAACCCCTTAGACATAATGGCATATGTCGCCTTGAAAATTTCAGGATTTGATCCCACCCGGGTTATAGGAATGGCAGGTATTCTCGATACAGCCCGGTATCGTTCATTTATTGCAATGGAATTGGGCGTTTCTGTAAAAGACGTGCAGGCAATGGTACTTGGCGGGCATGGTGATTCGATGGTGCCTCTCCCCCGCTACACGACTATCAGCGGTATTCCGCTAAGCTTCTTTTTAAGCGAGGATAAGATTGAGCCTATTTTGGAACGTACACGATTCGGTGGCGGAGAAATAGTAAAATTTCTTAAGACGGGTTCAGCATACTATGCGCCCTCATCCGCCGTTGTGGAAATGGTGGATTCCATCGTTAACGACAGAAAGAGAATACTCCCGTGCGCAACGTGGCTTACCGGCCAATATGGTATCGACAGTGCTTATGTGGGCGTTCCCGTAAAACTCGGCGAGAAAGGTATCGAAGAAATACTTGAGATTGATTTAGAAGAAAATGAACTTGCTGCATTACAGGAATCTGCTCAGCATGTGAAAGATACCATGACGCAACTTGAATTCTAATCGGCGGATTCCATTATTCTCGCTATAGATTTTCTTCTTTCGCTGAGATAATTTAATTTAGTCTTAACTTATTTTTGGGAGTATAGCATTATGAAATATCCCGCCGAACCGTTCAGAATTAAAGTTGTGGAGCCGATTAAGCACACATCTCTTGAAGAACGAAAAAAACTAATCAAAGAAGTAGGATATAACGTTTTTTATCTTCCGGCGGATAGTATTTATATTGATCTGTTGACAGACAGCGGGACAAGCGCTATGTCCGACAAGCAGTGGGCGGGATTAATGATAGGAGATGAATCCTACGCAGGCAGTAAGAATTTCTTTCATTTTGAGAAAGTTGTTCAGGAGTTAACAGGATTCAGTTATGTAATTCCTACTCATCAAGGTCGAATGGCGGAGAATTTACTTTTTTCTTCAGTAGTGAAGGAAGGAGATTTTATTCCGAACAACAGTCACTTTGACACCACAAGAGCAAACGTTGAAAAGAACAAAGGAATCGCTGTGGATTTGGTTATCAGCGAAGCGAAAGAACCGTCTAATTTGCATCCCTTTAAAGGGAATATCGACCTTGATAAATTGGAGGACCTATTAAAGGAACACGGTAAGGATAAGATTCCCCTTGGAATGCTTACGGTAACAAATAACTCCGGCGGGGGGCAGCCTGTAAGTATGAAAAATATAAAGGAAACTTCCGAATTGCTCCACAAATATGATATTCCGTTTTTTCTCGACGCTTGTCGGTTCGCAGAAAACTCTTATTTCATTAAAATAAGAGAAGAAGGATTTGCCGACCGTCCTATTCGCGAAATCGCCCAAGAGACCTTTTCATACGCCGACGGATGCACTATGAGCGCTAAAAAAGACGGGCTGGTGAACATCGGCGGATTTGTAGCGTTAAACTCAAAAGAAATAAAGGAGCAAATAACAAATCTTCTCATACTCGTTGAGGGATTTCCCACATACGGAGGACTTGCCGGAAGAGATTTGGAGGCGATGGCGATAGGATTGGAAGAAGTTACAGACGAAGATTATCTTTCTTTTAGAATTAATCAGGTGAAAAATCTTGGTGAAATGTTGACCGATAAGGGAATTCCCATTGTCCTGCCGCCGGGGGGACACGCAATTTATATAGACGCTCTCGGTTTCCTGCCGCACATTCCTCGGGACCAATTCCCCGCTCAAGCTTTGACTGCTGCCCTTTATATGGAGGCGGGCGTGAGATCCGTGGAAATCGGGAGTCTTATGTTTGCTCATCCGGACTCGGAAACCGGCGAAACGATTTATCCCGATCTTGAACTCGTACGACTTGCGATTCCGAGGAGAGTTTATACTAATATGCAAATGAACTATGTTGCCGAGTCTTTGATAAGTTTATTCAAGAATCGAGATAAAATAAAAGGCTTGAAAATTACTTATGAAGCTCCGGTATTGAGACATTTCACCGCCCGGCTCGAGGAAGTCCAAGATTGAATGGATCCCGCCTTGGTGTCCTTTTCATTTGGTGCCTCCTGTTTCTCTATTTCAATGATTTTTCTTACGGCCAAAAAAGCTCATCGTTCGCTTATGTACAAAAAGAACTCGGTCGTGCTAAAAATTTGTCTGATTCAAACGTTTCTCTAAATAAGTATGTTTCGAATAATAAGGAATCAATCACCGTTTGGTTGTTTTTCACCGATAAGGGAATCAGAGATAACAGAACCCTAAACGAAAAGCTTCGTGATTACGAATTTAACAGAAACAGTTTGAGCCTTTCTAAACGAAAAAAACCGAACAGAACATTTGATTTCACTGATTTACCCGTTGAACCTTCGTATTTGAAAGAAATATCGACTCATATTTCTAAAATCAGGCAGGTGAGCAGATGGTTTAATGCGGTAAGCGTGGAGCTGCCGATAGCAAACCTTGAAAGATTAAATCAGCTCCAATTTATATCCCGCATTCAGCCTCTTCAGCGGTTAAGCCATTCTATTCAAAAAATTAATCTCGAACGTGAAATTCATTTCAGGAAGAATTCCTCATCCGTGATGTTGGATTACGGAATTTCGTTCGACCAGCTTAATCAGATAAATGTTGTTGAAGCCCACAATGCGGGTTATACGGGCAAAAATATTATTATTGCGATGTTTGACAGTGGATTCCTGCTCTCTCATAATGCTTTTAGCCACATTTTTGATTCCGGCAGGCTCATTGTCCAAAAAGATTTTGTGGGCGGAGATAACAATGTACAGGATGAGGGCTCGGAAAACGATCATTGGCACGGTACAAGCACATGGTCGGCCGTAGGCGGTTTTCAGGAGGGTACTCTTATAGGAGCTGCATACGGCGCAAGTTTCATCCTTGCGAAAACCGAAAATATCGCCTCTGAAACAAAAATGGAGGAGGACAATTGGATAGCCGCCGCTGAGTGGGTAGAACAACTCGGCGCTGACGTAATCAGCTCATCTTTGGCTTACCTGGATTTCGACGGAACAGACGATGATTATTCAGTTTCTGACCTTGACGGAAATACCGGCTTGATTACAATTGCTGCTGATTTAGCCGTTTCGAAAGGAATTATAGTCGTTACGGCAATGGCAAATGAGGGTCCGAAAGCCACTTCTCTTTGGATGCCTGCCGATGGTGATGATGTTATAGCCGTTGGAGCGGTTACCTCCTCCGGTTTTCCTGCACCCTTTAGCTCGCGTGGACCGACCGCTGATGGAAGGATCAAACCTGATGTTGTCGCAAGAGGAGTTTTAGTTTCATCGGCTTCAAGCTCAAACGATTCGAGTTTCGGAGTTTCTAACGGTACTTCTCTTTCCACGCCTTTAGCAGCAGGCGCTGCTGCGCTGGTCATTGAAGCCAATCCTTGTTGGTCGCCTGCGGATGTAAAAAACGCTCTGAAGAGCACTGCCGACAACTCCGGATTCCCGAATAACGAAATCGGTTGGGGACTTATTGATGTTTTGGCGGCAATTAACTTCAGCGGATTAACGAGATGTGATTCTACATTTGGAACAATTATTTCGGTTCAAAATGTATTCCCGAATCCATCGTATTCCGGTATATCAACACTGCGGTTTGCAATCCCCGACAATCCCGAATTTCGCAACGGAGTGGATTTTCGTCTTCTAATATATAACATCTTGGGCCAAAAAATAGCCACCGTAAACGAGGGAATATTGCTTCCAAGATTTACACCCTATACGGAATCCTGGCTCCATAAAACCGATTCAGGACATAAGGTTGCCTCAGGAATATATTTTATGAAATTAATATTAAATAGCAGGACTTTTTCGAAAAAATTTGTTGTGCTTAAATAATTTCTAAATGTTATTGTACACTTCTGTCAGAAGTTCCTTCGCTTTTGAAGATACTTCAGTCAATGCCTCCGAATCCTCTGCCACATTTACCATTATTTCCGGATTAAGAAACGATACTACGGTCTTGTCATCTTCCTCATAAACTATCACATTACACGGAAGCAAAAGACCTATTTCAATCTCCGCTTGAAGTGCGCTATGCGCAAGACTTGGATTACATGCGCCCAATATCATATATTTCTGAAAATCCACATCTAATTTATTTTTCAAGGTACTTTTTACGTCTATGGTTGTGAGAATTCCGAATCCCACTTTTTTCAGCTCTTCACTGACTTTTTCAATTGCATCATCGTATGACATATCCACAGTTTTTGTCATATAGTACTCCATCGTTTCAAACTCCCTTCTTTTTAAACTTTAACTATTCTCTAACATCGTATAAGCCGTGTCAATAATCTGCTCATGGCTTCTGAATGTTAGCTTCGGTAATTTTTCTTTCGGATAATACTGTACTTCAAGAGCATCGTCACCCGGTATAAAATCCTGTCCTTTCCGAATTTCTATCTTATAAGCGATTACTACAACATCCCCGTAAAATCCACCTATTGTAGTATCTACCGTAATAATTTCTCCGGGGTTGACGTTTACTCCGGTCTCCTCAAGCAGCTCTCTTTTAACAGCCTGCTCCGAGGTCTCACCCATTTCAATGAATCCCCCCGGTAGACACCATGAACCAATATCGGGTTCCACTCCCCGCTTTACAAGAAGAATTTCCTTTTTATCGTTGAATGAAATACCGACTACGGATGGAACAGGGTTCTTATAAAACACTCTACCGCAATTTGGACATTTTTCTCTTTTCCGCCCGTCTATTTGACTCAGTTCGATTTCGTCATGCCCGCAGTAGGGACAATATTTAAATTTATTTATCATACTAAAAATTATCTAAACACAATATTACTTATGAAAACGGCAGCCAGAATTCCGGCGACATTTCCGCCAAGCGCAGCGGGAAGCGCGTGTCTTCCGTTTTTTATACCAACAGAACCTAAATAAACAGCGAGGATATAAAACGTTGTTTCTGTGGAACCCATCATACTTGAAGTCACGAGTCCGATAAAAGAATCCGGTCCGTAAGTATTAAGCAGATCGCTCATAACTCCGATTGCTCCGCTTCCTGAAAGCGGCATCATAAATGCCATTGGTATGGTCTCCGGGGGCATCCCTATTAAGTTTGTTATCGGACCCAGCAAAACAGTCAGGTAGCTCAAAGCTCCCGAAGCTCTGAATATTCCTACCGATACCAATATCGCCACCAGAAACGGCATTATCCTTACAGCAACATTGAAACCTTCTTTAGCCCCGTCCACAAATACCTCGTAGACCTTTATTTTTTTAAAATATGCGTAAAGAGGAATAAGTAATATTATTAATGGTATAGCAACAGCTGATATTCCTTCAATGATACTTTGGAACATTATCCCCTCCCCTTAGGCTTTTTGTTCATTCGGTTCAGAAATCGCGTTTGCCAGGCGAAATCGTTTCATTTTGGACAGCAGCATCGCTAAAGTAATCGCTACGATTGTTGAGCAGGTTGTAGCAAATAGTATGGTTCCGATAACGCGCGCGGGGTCAGCCGAACCTGTGGCTACACGGATTCCTATAATCGTTGATGGTATTATCGTAACACTTGAAGAGTTCAGAGCTAAAAAAGTCACCATCGCATTAGTTGCCGTTTCTTCATTTTTATTTAATTTTTGGAGTTCTAACATCGCTTTTAGCCCCAGTGGAGTCGCGGCGTTTGCCAAACCAAGCATATTCGCTGAAATATTCATTATCATTGCGCCCATTGCCGGATGATCAGCCGGAACATCAGGAAAAAGGCGTACCATTATTGGTCTAAGAAGCTTCGCAATGATATTTATCAAGCCGGATTCTTCTGCCAACTTCATAAGACCAAGCCAGAGCATCATAAGACCAATCAATCCAATTGCAAGTTCAATGGATGTTTTAGACATATTAAATGCCGCTGCCGTAATTTCCCGTAGAGGCTCAAGATCACCGTTCACTATAGAATTAATTATCGCCACGCTAATGCCGATTACAATCAGACCAAGCCATACGATATTTATCATCTTCCCTCCAAATTGTTGTTACAGCAAACAGAATTACTTCCAAAAGTAAAACCTTTATCTTCTACGTGCAAGACGATTTCTGTTGAGATTATATTTCTTCCAAGTTATTTTCCTCACTATTATTGTAAGTATACAAATGGTGCTATTTGAATTATAAATTCCCTCCTCCTCTCAAAATTGGAGATACTATCGCTGTTATTGCTCCCTGTTCAGCTGCACAGAAAGATAAAGTTGAAGAAGGTCTTGCCTATCTTACGGATAAGGGGTTTATAGTAAAAATTGCCAATAATCTATCAAATGCGAACGGAAATATGGCTGGTACTAAAGAAGAACGGATAGATTCCTTACACGATTTCTGGGCTGACCCGGAAGTGAAAGCTCTTTTTTGCGTCAGAGGCGGATATGGAATACATAGAATATTGCCCGATCTTAATTATGATTTGTTTCGCTCAGACCCGAAAATATTGGTGGGATACAGCGATATATCCGCGTTGTCTTGCTCTATTCTGGCGAAATCCAATTTAATTACTTACTCCGGTCCAATGGTAGCAAGTGATATGGGCGAAAATTTCAATCTATTTTCGGAAGAAATGCTCTGGCGAACACTTATGGGCTATCCTAAGATTCCTAATCCTTCAAAACAACCTCTGATTGCTTATCGGAAAGGGAATGCGGAGGGATTTATAATTGGAGGTACGCTTACAGTTTTACTTCCGTTTTTGGGTACATCTTATATGCCGAACCTTAAAGGAGCTATTTTGGTATTGGAAGACATCGGTGAAAATCCAGGTAGATTAGACAGGCACTTCCATCATTTGAAATTTCAGGGTGTGTTTGATCAGATTTCGGGCTTGGTTCTCGGAAAATTCGAGGACTGTTTCCCAAATGATAAAGATTCTGTTGAATCTCTAAAGGAAATACTTGATTCAACACTTGAAGATTATGATTTCCCTGTCCTGATGAATCTCGCGTATGGACATATCAACAGAAGAGTAACGCTTCCTTTCGGGGCAATGGCCAAGATCAGCACTGATCCGCCTCAATTTGAATTAATAAAATAATCTATATATGTGGAGTAAATAATTTTGATTTGGAGTATTCTCGCATCGTTCGCTGCAATCGGTACAGGTTTTATGTCAACACTATGCTGCGTCGGTCCGGCGACGCTTAATGTAATAGGTCTTGCCGGATTTAATATAGGTCCATGGTTTGCCGAAAACAGGCCTTACAATGTTACGGCAACTATATTGCTGTTAGGTGCGGCATATTATATGGAATATGGTCGCACGCAAAAAGATGAAGGTGAAGCCGGCGGTGAAGGAATTTCATTAGAACCGAAAACGGAGAAAAAGAACTGGGCTAAAATTGCTCTCTGGACCGCTTACGGATTAATTATGTTTTTCAAGCTCACGCCCGAGGTTATTACTTTCGTTTATAATCACTGATATTTAATAACCTTTCCTTAACTCTTTTCCCACAAAAAAACCTCTCAATTATTGCTCTTCGCAATAATTAATATTATACTGTAAATATGACACAGGGGTGACGGATTTGCCTAATTCGCCTGAGAACATACCCTTTAAACCTGATCTGGATAATACCAGCGGAGGGAGGTATAATGAAAAAACTCGCAATTCTATTATCTATAATCATAATCACGTTCCCGAAAGTATCAATAGGACAACTCACAGGTGATATCAACGGCAGCGTATTAAACTCGGAAAACGACACACCCATAGTTGGAGCTAATGTCCTCGTGGAGGGCACATTCTTAGGAGCCGCCACAGATGAGAATGGCGATTTCGTCATTCCAAACGTACCTGTTGGCGAATACACTATCAGCGCCGGTGTTATAGGATACGGAGTTAAAAAACTCAAAATCAGCGTCATGCCTGATAAGACGTTTCTATCGTTTTCGTTAACTCCTATAATTTTGCCCGGCGAAAAGGTATTGATAACTGCTTCAAGAGCTATCAGCGGCAAGACGCCAATCGCATTCAGCAATATTGATTCTAAAACATTATCAGAAAAATATTCATCTCAGGAACTTCCTCTGCTTCTTAACGAAGTTCCCAGTCTTTATTCATATTCAATGACCGGCAACGGGATGGGATATTCTGAAATCAAAATTAGAGGGTTCGATCCGACCCGGGTTGCCGTCACTCTGAACAATGTTCCGTTGAACGATCCGGAAGATCACGTAACTTATTTTTATGACATCGCGGATCTTTCGGCGAATGTGCGTGATGTTCAGGTACAAAGAGGAGTAGGAAATTCGCTTTATGGAACTGCCGCAATCGGAGGCTCCGTAAATATTCAGACTAAAGGTTTAGGCGTGGAACCGGGAATGAACTTTTCTGGCACATGGGGTGATTATAATACTCGCAGATTGAATTTTTCTTACGGCACCGGAATAGTTAATAATAATTACTCTGCCTATGGAAGGTTTTCGAAAGTAGAAACAGATGGCTACCGAAGAGATTCCGGCGTGGATGCCTGGTCGTACTTCCTTTCCGGCACACGCTATGACAAAGATATGAGCACCACCGTAAATATTTTCGGCGGACCATTAGTCGCGAAATTCGCATGGTTCGGCATCACGAAAGATGAGCTGGCTGATGAAAAGAGTCGTCGTGCAAACTATTATTCGCCTGCGGATCATAATGGTTTTTTTGAGAATCAGGTTGATGATTTCCTTCAAAGTCATTATCAAATTTTGAATGATTATAAAGCGTCTGATGAATTGAGAATAGAAAATACGCTGTTCCATATCAAGGGAGACGGATTCTTTCAGGATTACAAATCAAGCGGAAATCCCTTCCAATATAATCTCAATGACAAAAATCCTTCCGATCTTGTCCGTAAACAGATTGTGGACAAATCTCAATGGGGATGGCTGCCTCGTGTTACGCTTACAAAGGAGAATTGGTCTCTTTCGGTAGGAGGAGAATTCAGTTTTTTCAATTCCGATCATTGGGGCGAAGTCGTGTGGACA
Source organism: Candidatus Neomarinimicrobiota bacterium (assembly GCA_022573815.1). NCBI lineage: Bacteria > Pseudomonadati > Fidelibacterota > Fidelibacterota bacterium. Next base: position 16,310 of record JACZTG010000007.1, on the reverse strand, counting down.
AAAGAAAGTAATCAGTCTCTTCCCGATAACAGATATTACGGCTACAAGGCGGATAAATCATCCTCCACCGTTTACGCCCATGGAGTTTATGGTCTCAACGAGCTCACCGAATTGATGCTTGATTTCCAATTTCAGCATTTGAGGAATCATTTTGATCAGGAAGTTGTAGGCGCTTTTCAAAATAATTATGAATATAATCTGAATTATACTTTTCTTTCTCCACGTATCGGCATTAATCGAATTCTTAATGACGAATTGTCTATCTTCGTAAATTTTTCGATTGCGAAACGTGAGCCGAGAGATGCGGACATCTATGATGCCGATAATCCGTTTATATTGCCGTTATTCAGAGTCAACGCTGATAACAGTCTCGACTTCGATACTCCATTAGTAACCGAAGAAACGTTATATGATTACGAGTTAGGGAGCACATGGCGCACTTCAACAGCATATCTTAAGACAAATCTTTTCTGGATGGATTTCAGAAACGAAATTGTTCCTACCGGACAGGTAGATGAAATTGGTTTACCTGTTTATTTTAACGCTGATAAATCCATTCACAGAGGAATAGAATTTGATGCCTCAATGAATTTCAGCGCCGGATATTATCTGTCAGGAAATTTCAGTCTTAACGATAATTATTTCGTTTCATATAATGAAGTAGGTAATTTTTTCTCTGACGACAGGTTTCCCATTGACCGTTCAGGTAATAAAATTGGAGGGTTTCCCTCATATCTTGGCGGTTTTAAATTTGGTCAGAGAAAAAAACAGTTCAGCTCTTCTGTTTACGTGAGATTCGTGGGAAAACAATATCTGGATAATTCAGAGTCCGATGATTTATCTATTAATAGTTACCGGGTGACAGATTTTTCTGTTAACTATGATTTTTCCGGCACTGACTCCAAAATTCCCCTTTCATTGCAGTTAAACGTTAATAACCTCTTCAACAGAAAATATGAAACACATGGCGCAGTGGATAGTGGAATAGGTTTTTTCATTCCGGCAGCGCTCAGGAACGCATATTTAACTCTGGTTATCAAATTGTGACAGATAAAAAGATATCGGTTATTATCGCCAACGGAGATTTTACTGCCTCGGAAAGGATAACTGGTGTTCTTAAATCTGCCGATAGAATTATATGCGCTGACGGAGGCGCAAATCATTTAGTTTCAACAGGCTTCACTCCTGATTTGATTATAGGGGATATGGATTCTCTGCTCCCCGTTACTCAAAAAAAATATAATGACATCGAATTCTTAAAGGATACAAGCGAGCAAACTACCGACTTAATGAAAGCTGTAGACCATGAAATATCTATCGGTATAGACAGAATAATATTTTTAGGAGTAACGGGCAACAGGTCCGATCATACTATGGCGAGTTTCAGCTTGCTGAAGATATATGCGCCAATCGTTGAAATTTCCATACTCAATACTTTTGCTGAAGTTGATTATATTAGAAAATCATTCACATTTGAATCTCCAATAGGCAGAAAAATATCTCTGATGGTTATGAGCGGCATTTCATCAATAACATCTCAAGGATTGAAATGGGAACTTAACGGAGAATCGTATGATTTCAGCCCATTCGGAGTAAGTAACGAAGTAATGAGTTCACCGGTGATTTTAGACATTGAGGGAGATGGCGCGTTTTTATTCAGGCTATTCGAAATGAACGACGGATCGCCTTTACTTGAATAGCATAACATTCAGCTCGATAGATCTGTTTATTATCGCCGGCTATTTCTGCTTAGTTATTTTTTTGGGGATTCGGGCCGGTAAAAAAAAGAACGATACTGCCGAAAGTTATTTTTTAGCCGGAAGACGGCTGACAATTCCCGGATTCGTTGCAACACTTGTGGCGACATGGTACGGGGGGATTCTCGGGATTGGTGAATATTCTTATCAAAACGGATTATCAACCTGGCTTATATTTGGGCTTCCATACTATCTTTTTGCTGCAATTTTTGCTGTTTTTCTATCCAAAAGAATACGCGAAGGTAATTCGCTCACAGTCCCTGAAATGCTTTACGAAAACTTTGGGAAAGCCTCCGGTTTATTCGGCGGTCTGCTGATTTTCATTATTTCCTCACCTGCTGCACACGTGCTGATGCTCGGTGTATTACTAAATCTACTGTTCGGGTGGAGTTTAGGTCTCTCTATTCTTATCGGCGCGCTGTTTTCAATGGCATACGTTTTTTCAGGCGGGTTTCACGCGATCGTTGCCACTGACAAACTCCAATTCGTTTTTATGTTTTTTGGGTTCGGTTTGTTGCTGCCGTTCGCTATTAATGAATATGGCGGAATAGAATTTTTGACCTCTACGCTTCCGTCAGAGCATATGACATTAAGTGGCGGCAAATCATTTTCCTATATTATTGTATGGTTTTTCATCGCACTCTGGACGATCGTTGACCCTTCTTTCCATCAGCGGTGCGCAGCGGCTAAAAACTCGTCAACAGCGCGAAAAGGAATTTTTATTTCTATAGCGTTTTGGTTCCTCTTCGATCTAATGACTGTTAGCGCGGGTCTCTATGCCAGAGCGGTTTTACCCGGTATTGAACCCTTACAAGCTTATCCTCTCCTGGCTGAACTTTTGTTACCCCCTTTTATAAAGGGCATATTCTTCATCGGTTTACTCTCAACAATAATGTCAACTATTGATAGTCTCGCCCTCATATCTGGAGTCACTATTAGCAAAGATATTATTGGTAGGCTCGGAAAAAATGTTCCACTCAATATTGATATTTATTATTTACGTTTTGGAGTTATAGCCACGTTTTTCATCGCTCTGACAATTGCGTATTTCCTGCCGAGTGTCGTTGGTATATGGTACACATTTGGAAGCCTGTTTATTCCCGCTTTGCTTATCCCTGTTGTGACGAGTTATTTCCCTCGTTTTCAATTGAATGGACGTTCCACATTCTGGCTTATGCTGCTCTCCTTTACAGCCGCTGCAATTCAACTGACCTTAGGTTATTTAAACGGCTCACAGGCAGAACCTTTATATCCCTTCGCTATTGAGCCTATCTTTCCGGGGCTTGCCCTATCATCCGCTCTATACTTTCTCTTTTTATTAAAGGAACATTCTTAATTCGATATGGAACTAAGAGGATGATTCAGTAGTTAAATCAGTACTACTTTTTTAAGATATATTAGTTGAAATCAAAAGTTGGGAGGAAATCTTATGATTGTCCGTTCAGTCTTAGCTACATCAATATTATTCATTTTTTTTAATGTAGAAGCAGTGGCAGAAGATAATAATATAGCAAAGCTTCAACGCTTGTTCATATCACCAACTGCTTCGATGTTAGAATCTGCTTCTCTAAATGTATCGGGTGGAGGAGTGTTTGGAGTAGATAGCAGGGGTAGCGGAAGAAGTCATTTCAGATTGGGTCTTGGCGGAGTCGGGGAGTTGGCGATTTCGCAGCAGGTACTTTTCACCAATATATTCCCCAGCGGCACTACATTGGATACTAAATCTCTGAAAATCGCGGTGATTCCAAATGTGAATTTCGGTAAATCAATTTCAATGTCTTTTTCCGGGTTGGTTCGTAGTTCAAATTGGGCAGGGCAGGAAAGTAACAGAATTTATATAGCAGCAGATGGCTTATTATCTGGTGCAAATCTTCGCACTGCCGGATTTGAAACCCGCTTCGCATCTTTTTATTTTATCAGCACTATAAAGTATAAAAACGCAACCTTTCATTTTGGACCGATTATATCAGATTTTAGGTACAGGAACTTATCCCTTTCGTTTTTTGATTCAAATTCATTCTTTGATACTAAAGAACGTTCAAGAGTCAGGACAGGAGGATTTATTGGATTTACGAATATGGTAAATTCATCCACAATGATGATATTCGACGTAACTACCGTTCCAAGATTACACTTGGATGCCAGGACGCCGTCTATAAGTTTGAGAGAGGATATGCTGGTATTATGGGGACTTAGATATTTTATGCACGATTTTATTTCTCTTGATACGGCAATGAGATATTATTATTCCCAAACAGAACTATCAGACATTCAGGTGAAAATTGGTCTGAATGTTAATCTTCCATTAATAAGGATATTAGATGAAGTAAGGTCCTAAGTGATTTATTTTGAAAACGGGATAGATGTCTGATTCTATCCCGTTTTCAAATATCCTTAAAATTCACCCTCATCCCTTCCCGCCTGAAATATAGTAATCCATATTAGTAGAATTATCGCATAGACAGATTGCATTTAGAACCAGCAGTGCCTATCTTTCGCATCGAAATTTATGAAAATAAAATTTCAGGCGAGTTTAATATAAGAAAATTTAAAACAGGACTTAATTGATGAAATATGTTTATTCTTTTGGGAGCGGCAAATCTGAAGGCGCCAGTGAAATGAAAAATCTGCTTGGTGGAAAAGGAGCAAATTTAGCAGAAATGAGTAATTTGGGTATTCCCGTTCCGCCGGGATTTACATTATCTACAGAAGCATGCGTTTACTTTATGGAACATGATGAATCGTTGCCTGATGGATTTAATTCTGAGGTGCTGGAGCATTTGAAAAAAGTCGAAGAAATTATGGGTACCAAATACGGTGACGCGGATAATCCGCTTCTCTTGTCCGTGCGTTCAGGATCAAGGCAATCGATGCCCGGAATGATGGATACGGTGTTGAATCTCGGAATGAACGAAGGCACTCTTGCAGGATTCGTGAAAAAAACCGGAAATGAAAGGACTGCCTGGGATTCTTTCCGCAGGTTTCTGTATATGTATGGAAACGTTGTCCTTGGTGTGGAACCCAGTAAATTTGAGCATCTTATTGAAAAAATGAAAAATGACCGTGGAACGGAGATGGACACAGACCTTACCACGGATGACCTGAAAGAACTCGTCGACAGCTATCGCCAGCTAATTAAAACCGACACCGCCAGTCCATTTCCGGAAGATCCTATGGATCAGCTTTGGGGTTCTATCAACGCAGTTTTCAAGTCGTGGAACCTGCCGAGAGCTATCGAATATCGGAGAATAAATCATATTCCTGACCATTGGGGAACAGCCGTAAACGTACAGGCGATGGTTTTTGGCAATATGGGCGATTCATCCGCTACGGGCGTAGCATTCACCCGTGATCCCGCCACGGGCAATAATATATTTTACGGGGAATATCTCGTTAACGCTCAGGGTGAGGATGTAGTTGCGGGTATCAGGACTCCACAACCTATCAACGAAGAGATAAAATCCGACGATTCGCAGATAACGTTAGAAAGCATAATGCCTGAACTTTATTCAGACCTCAACGATATACGAAACAAACTGGAAACTCATTATCGGGATACCCAGGATATCGAGTTCACAATTCAAGAAGGTAAAATTTGGATGCTTCAGACCCGCATGGGGAAAAGGACGGCTCTGGCAGCTCTCAATATCGCAGTGGATATGGTGGAAGAAGGTCTGATTACAAAGGAAGAAGCATTGCTCAGAGTCGATCCTGAACAACTTAACCAGCTTCTCTTCCCCATTTTTGACATCAATGACCTGGCTCAGGCAAAAACCGACAATAGAGTTCTCGCTCGCGGGCTAAACGCCGGTCCGGGAGCAGCCTCGGGTAAGGTGGTATTCACAGCGGCTGAAGCTGTTAGGCTCAAAGAGCAGGGAGTAAAAACTATTTTAACCCGCACAGAAACCTCCCCTGAGGATATTTCAGGGATGTATGCCGCCGAAGGAATCTTAACTGCCAGAGGTGGTATGACTTCACACGCCGCAATAGTTGCAAGAGGTATGGGGAAATGTTGTGTGGCTGGATGCGGCGCAATCACCGTTGATTATTCTAAAAAACAATTTAGTGTTGATGGAACGGTGGTCAAAGAAGGCGATGAAATTTCCATCGACGGTAATACAGGCGACGTGATTCTCGGTGTCATAAAGACCAGTCCGTCTGAGATAGTTCAGATTCTCGCCACAAAGAGTATGAAACCGGAAGAATCTCTTATATTCCAAAAATTTGAAAAATTGATGAAGTGGGCTGACGATGTGAGAAAACTTAATGTTCGTACTAATGCCGACACACCACATGATGCTGAAGTAGCTGTCGCATTCGGCGCCGAGGGTATAGGACTTTGCCGGACCGAGCATATGTTCTTTGAAGGCGATAGGATAGACGCCGTGCGGGAGATGATCCTTGCGGATGATTTAGCAGGCAGAGAAAAAGCTCTTGATAAATTGCTCCCTATGCAGAAGGAGGACTTTATCGGCATTTATAAAGCGATGAATGGATTGCCTGTAACAATCAGAACGCTTGATCCGCCGCTTCACGAGTTCCTGCCGCACGATGAAAAGGATATCCGTGATCTTGCGGAAAAAATGGGAGTCAGTTACGAACATCTTCAGGCTAAGGTAAATTCTTTGCATGAAACAAACCCGATGCTTGGGCATAGAGGATGCCGTTTGGGGCTTACATACCCCGAAATTACGGCGATGCAAGCTCGTGCCATCATAGAAGCCGCCGTAGAGGTTAAGAAATCAGGAATAGACGTAAAACCTGAAATAATGATACCGCTGGTGGGACATTGGAAAGAACTACGAGACCAGAAAGCCGTGGTTAAAGAAGTGGCAGATAAAATTCTATCCGATAGCGATATTGAATTGGATTATATGATAGGAACAATGATTGAACTTCCAAGGGCGTGCCTGACCGCCGACCAGATCGCAAAAGAAGCGGATTTTTTCTCTTACGGAACCAACGACCTCACTCAGATGGCATTCGGATTCAGTCGTGATGATGCGGGAACGTTTCTTGGTGAATATGAAAAGAAGAAAATTTATGAGCGAGATGTATTTCAGACAATAGACTTCGACGGTGTGGGTGAACTGATTAAGATTGGTGTGGAAAAGGGACGCTCAACGCGACCTGATCTAAAGATCGGTATATGCGGTGAACATGGCGGTGATCCGTTATCCGTTGAATTCTGCCACAGCCTTGGTTTTAATTATGTATCTTGTTCTCCTTATCGAGTTCCAGTAGCTCGACTTGCAGCGGCACAAGCTGTCTTAAAAGAGAATAAATGAAATAATATAAGCCCGGCATACTCTGCTGGGCTTATATCTTAAAACCTGTCAGTTAGAGAAACAGTGTTATTTTGTTTCTTTACTCTCCGCAGTAACTACTTCGCTGTCAAAACGGGTATCTTTTTTCACGGTAGAGGCAATTTTTTCAGGATTTGTTTTTTGCTTGTCGTAGGTAACAGTAGCTAAACCGGAGTCAAGATCGAGTTTAACGGATTCAACACCTTCGGCAGATGTCATTGACTTTTCAGCCGTCTTTGCGCAAAAGCTGCAGCTCATACCTTCTATTTTAATAACTGTAGTCTCAATATCGCTATCACCTTTTCCCGAAGCGAGTAATTGATTTGAATGAATGCCGATACCAATAATAAATATAGAAAGGACAACTAATTTAATTTTACTCATAATACTCTCCTTTTCCGGCAGCGACTAAGATAACGTCAATATACGAAATAAGCAAGAATTCCCAAAAGTATCAAAACTACGCCTGTAACGGTTTTTTCGTTATGTTCTAAAAAATGCCAGTTAAGTCTCGCTGCTCCCTTCAATCCAAGGTCAACCAACAGAATCATTCCGAGTATGCTTACTATAAGATAAACAAGTGAAACCGTAATTATTCCCGTCCATCCGTATAATGCCGCCGAAAGATAATAAACTTCTATTTCAACGCAAGGCGAGAAAAACATTGCAGTGCTGAGAGAAATAATAATTGCGGTTTTACTGTTTTTTACGGAAATATTTTCTACACCGTGACTGTGGGCATGAGATTGCTTTAAGCCTGAAATTATATACAATGCTCCCAACCCAAAAAGTATAAATGGTACTATTATTCTAAAAGTTGATTCATAGGCCTCCGAAAGTCTAAATCCTAATAAACCAATAGCAATGCCAATTAGAATAGTGCTTGCCGTATGAGCAAATCCCGCTATCGCAGTGGCTGTGAGTGTTTCCCGTCTTGACCAGTTTTCTGATTTACTGATTGCTACTAAGGGCAGCCAATGATTGGGAATAGACGCATGTATCGCGCTCAGTACCAAACTTCCGATAAATAGTTGAATCATTTTTAAATCATATTCAGAGTTGCTTATTCAGCTGAGGGCGGCTCAATTTCACTTTCGGCGGCAATTTTGGGAGGTTTCATAATTGAGGCAACAATCGAGACGGTTAATATCAAGGCAACAACGCCCAGAGCGACCGGTATCGGAATTTCATAAATGTCTGAAAGAATCATCTTGACTCCCACGAACGATAATACAAATCCAAGCCCATATTTAAGATAGTGAAACATTTCGAGAACACCGGATAAAGCAAAATACAGAGCTCTCAAGCCAAGAATTGCAAATACATTTGAAGTGTAAACAATAAAGGAATCATTAGTTATGGCGAAAATTGCAGGAATGGAATCCACCGCAAATGCGAGATCTGTCACTTCCACCACAAGAAGTACAATTAATAATGGCGTAAAAAATCTTTTTCCGTCAATTTTTACAATAAACTTGTCTTCATGATAATCTTTAGTCATAGGTAAGAATTTTTTCGCCAATTTTATTACCGGATTCCTCTCGGGGTGAACGCTTATTCCCTCCTGTATTGCCATTTTTATTCCGGTATACACTAAAAATACTCCAAGAATATATATGACCCAATGAAAATTGCTGATGAGTACCGCCCCAACTGCAATGAGAGCGCCCCTCATTACAAGAGCGCCGAGAATACCCCAGTATAGAACCTTATGCTGGTATCTTTTTTTCACCCCGAAGTAATTGAATAATATGGCGAAGACAAAAATATTGTCCACACTTAACGACTTTTCGATGAGATACCCTGTAAGAAATTCAAGAGCGGATTGATAGCCGAACCAATAATATACTCCAACATTAAATGTCAAAGAAGTGACGACCCAGCCTAAGCTCCAATAGAGAGCAGCCTTAACAGAAATTTCTTTGGATTTACGATGGAATACGCCAAGGTCAAGGGCTATTAGAACCAATATTAGGACGTTAAAACCTACCCACCATGATAAACTGTGCGTCACTTACCGTTCCTTAATTATAAATGTTATTCCGCATTCCAACAGGAATATTTGATTTCTCAAAGGTATCTGTTAAAACTACTTTCAATTCAGCAGACTAATTAAATCATTATAAATTTAATTTGCACTAAATAATTCAGATTGTTGATTACATATTTTCTATTTCTTATATTTTTATGAAAGGCGATTATTATGCAAATATATAATATTGAGTAAATTTGATCATACCGCCGAACAATTTGGTTCGGAAAAGATCTTTAAAGCTTATCTTAAGCTTGCGAGGCAAACTGCTCACGACCTGAATAATACTCTTTTCCCAATATTAACCGGAGCCGAGTTAATCTTGGAAGACAGTACTGACATTGAAGCCGTTAGCGAAACCGCTTCTGATATAAAAGAGTCCACTGAAAAGGCAATTGAGATTTTAAAAAATTTTATTGACGAAACCCAATCTCTTGATCCGGAATGATTAGTTAGATATTTAAGAATATATTTCTGAAAATGAGAGGCGGGCTATAATATAGCCCGCCTTATTTTTCTGGTTTGTTGTTTTCGAGGTTATTCGAACTGAAGCTTATATGTGTACCCTATCATTCCTCCGGGAATTGCGTGCGCTATCGCCGCTCCGTCAAAAACTGCAATGGAGAAGTAATATTCATCATCCAGATCATCGAATTGAATGTCCGTTAGGTTATTCCCTGTTACCAACTTTCTCTTCAATTCCAGATTCCATTTCCCACCGGAATAATTATGATAAGCCGCAACATCGCCCCTGTCGCCTACGAACGCTGATACATATACGCTCGGCAGGAGGATATTTGAAGTAAGAGAAAAATCACCGGGTGATAATCCGTTGCCGTCTTCATCGCTGAGCGCCATTGTTGTGGTATCAATGGAGACTATCAGCTTCGCTGTTCCGGCTGCGATCTCTGTATCAAGAATCCAATGATAATCAGTGCGACCCGGTATCCAATATTTTGGGACAGTGTATGTTAACGTATCGCCTAATGCGGTTATCACTTCCAGCGTTTGCTTGTTATTCTTGTATCCTCCGCTCGTTTTGGGATCGGATTTTCTGCCGTTTCCGGTCGAAAATTCTATGTATTTATCGTCTAACAGGTTGGTTGGACCTGTTCTAACTCGTTTCCAATGCCACGTATCACCCAATTCACCATCAGCGTTTGTCGCCATATACTCACCATGGCAAATAACTCCACAACCCTGAGAATTAAAATTTGTGATAGTGTTATTATTGTTCCAGATGACCGCGAACTTATCTTCATACGCAGGATTTACACCATATTCATCCGGCTCTTTCTTTGGCATTTGCATCCAACTATTTGCGGTTGAATTAAAGTACCATGATTCGCGTTGAAGTGATTCAGACGCATCCCCTGTCCATTGGAAAAGAAAGTAAATGTCTGTATCAGTATACACGGATTTTGCCGTTACATTATATGTATCGCCCACATAATCACTCCAGAAAAAGGAGTAGTTTGGGACAACTACGTTTTCGAACGTAAGAGTCCGTGCGTCAGCCCATAAGGCATCCACATTACCATCCATTGTCGGAGCAGAAGTTACGCTCATTGAAACAAGAGCATTATCATCGTAAGTCGGTCCGGTTATCTTTGCCTCATCTTCGCTGCATGCAGCAAACCATAATCCCATTGTCACTATTAATATGATATTTATTATTTTATTTTTCATTTTTAACCTCATTTCTGTCATCATTCATACTTACGTCTTTAATAGTACAATTTGTGTGCCAATAAATTAACGTGAATGAAGAGAACTATATTAGTTGCTATAAATAGCTGATATTACTGAATTTGTATTATAGATAAACCTGATTCGAATTCAAGCTTAGGCGATATTTTACGGCCGATTTTCTCAAATATTAGAAAAATCAATTCCTATCTACGATAATCAGCAGACTAATTAAATACGAAATATATACCAATTTTGCACAACTATTACTTCTCGAAAACGGCTTTTGATCGGACAGTACTATGCCGAGGCGTATTCTCTCTGTACTCCATCAAGAATCATATTATATGCGGACATAGCTTCTCTCACACTATCCATAATTTCATTTCTCACATCCTCGCTCAATTCTTCGCTTGAAATGACATTTCGCCATATTTCTGCGTGCAGAATGTCCACCTCTTTATGGAGCGTAAAATATTCTAAACCCTTTTCCCCGTCAATCCCATAGTATTTTTTCAGACCATCTATCTTGATACCTGCTATTTCGGGTACTCGAGATTCATAAGCATAAAGTGCCGCCGAACCTGCGAGATAGTGTCTATTCCTGCAAATATCAGTTAATATTTCCATAGCCTTTTCAGTCTCTTCAAGAGATTTGGAATTGGTTATTTCTTCTGTGGATAACGATAAAGCCTTGGCGAAGTTCAACCAGAGCACAGGATGTGGCTTTTCAAAATTTTCTTCTTCAGCAAGATTTTCAAGAATTGATTGCCTGGTAACTAAATCCTCACAGTTGGAGTGGACAGCGCTTAATAAACGCGGGAACATATTAACAAACTGATAATATTGAATTGCGTATCCGCGTAACGATTCGATCGAAAGGGCGCCCTCAGACCATGCCTGATAAAATGGATGTTTTAAAAGGTCTCTTTCCATGATTTCTTGGTCTATATCCGCCAATAGTTTAGTATCATTCATATTATTTCAGGCTCCTTCTTGATTTAATATTTTCTCAATTTTTTCGTCCTAAAATAAACCTAAACCAATCTCAGTTATTTATCAAGATAATATTTCGGGTGAACTTAACTATTTTAAGGGTTTTATATAAAATGCGATTACAAATATTATAATTAAAAAACATCTTGATTGGCAATAAAGCCGAAATTATCTTTGATTCAAGATACAAACTTAAAATTTCATATGATGAAAGATACTCCATTTCCACCAATATCACTTCCCGTTGACGAGGAGAAGCTGCAAACACTCCGGAAACAGCTAAGAGCCGGCTTTCTTATATCCAGTTATTTTCAGGAAAAGAATGATGATTTGTCCACAATAACTTTTGCTTTGCACTCTAATGAGGGAGTTGAATCATTAATATCTATTCCTGACGGTGAGTTAGTCCAGGAATTTTTAAATTCTGATGAATACGAGCAGCATAAAAGAACTTTAAAGGAAAAAGCCGCTTTTCTTATTGATCTCGTAGAGTTTTCTCATCTTCCGGTAAACGATCAGTTAAATTTACTTGTGCGTTATCAATGTGAACTGAACTACGCTATAGAAGAATTTGATGTTGAGCATAAGATTTCTATCGGAGACGGTACTATAATAGTGCTGGCAACAAACGCCATTCCCCAACTTCTTCAATGTATATTTAAGGTGCAGACCCAATTTGAACGATATAACCGGGATTTTGGACAGAGCTCTAACCTTATTCGATGCAGATATGGTGTAAATATAGGCACTTGCTTTGATTTTCGTGATATTAATAGCCATTGGAACGTTCTCGGTCCCGGAATTAACGATGCGCAACGACTTGCTTCCTTCGCTAAGGGTTATCAGGTTATCGTCTCTTCTTCTGTGAAGGAACGGTTCAAGGCAAAAGAACTATTAGCCCCGGAAAGCATTAAAGTAAGCTTCAGTTCTGAAAAAAGGGCTCACGATAAGCATAATAGAGAACATTCCTATTACGAATTGAAATTTTCAGTGATTAAAAAGCCGTTCAGCGTTAGATGGCAGTTTTAATTGATAAACGCACCTAATTATTTTATTATCAGTAAGTTATCATACTAATATCATCTGATTGACCCTAATCAGATAATTAATATAATTTATTTAAAAAAACTTAATAACTCTAAGTTCTATATATTCAATATATTAACTCCATAGATTTCTTCCGAAATATACATATATTAAAATAATATTAAAAAAACCTTGACAAAGCATATAGATTATACTATATTAACCGTGCAAATCGAGCATATAGTGTATAAAGACTTAAACAACATACTAAATAATCAGACAGAAACCGAGGGAAACCCAATGAAATCAAGAACAAACAAAGTGCTTTTACCTTTATTAGCGTTCGCACTGTTGTTCTCAATAGGATGTGACTACGCATCAGTAACAGCACCGGAACCAATAGAAGCACAATCTACATTAGATGCATCACCAGCCAATGATATTGATTCAAATAACGATTCATTTGCCAAAAAAGGCGGCAAGAAGAGTTCAACTGATGACGGAACTTCTTCGGTCGGTGGTAACAACAATCAAAATACACGTTACGGGTGGGCATTTTAGTTGATTTCCAGCTTTAGTGACACCAATCACGGTCAAGAATTCTAAAAATAGTATCTTAACCGCATAATGTTTGGGAGAACAAATCATATTATTTTTAAATCTAACAAAACAGGGGGAAATCCAATGAAAGCACGTACGCGTGGATTGCTTCTACCTTTAATGGCTGTTGCATTGTTGTTTTCAGTAGCATGCGACTATGCGGCAACAACTGCGCCTGAAGCAGCAAAAGCATCAGCGCCGATTACAGGTGAAGCAAGATCACTGGCAGACGTCAACTTCCTGAAGTGGAGTGCCGCTTCATGGAAGCAAATGACATCGCTAAACGCGTCAACAGTTGCAGGCAAGACTATTACTGTCACTGCAGGCGGCACGGTTGGCGGAAACAAGACATTTGGTAATATCGTAGAGATACCGGCAGGAGCGGTAGACGATAACACCAAGATCACAGTAGAAGTTACATGTATGGACAACCAGAACCCCTGCTCGGCAGAGGTTGAGTTTTTGCCCAGCATGACCTTCAATGTAGACGTAAAAGTAACAATGAACTATGGCGCTCTCGGATTTGACGGCGATCCCTATATGATAGAGATCTACTGGATCCAGGAAGACGGCACAGGCGGTGAAGTAACCACTTATACCGTTGATGAGTCGAATCAGACCATCGTATTTTATGTCAATCATTTCACACGTTACGGTTGGGCATATTAGCTGATTGCTCGTTTGATTTAATCAAGATTTACAAAACTTCCAGTTAATAAAAATATAATTCAAAGTTTTGCGCAGGTTAATCCGACTCCAAAAGTCGACCCATACCGAAAGTCCTTAAACCTGTCCCATAAACGTTGGTTATGACACACAATTCGCAGTGCCAAAACTCATGAAACGAGAGTTTCTGACAATTAGCTTTTGAGACAGTGGTGAAGTGTTTAATAAACGGTCGTTTTTAAGATACTCAAAATCGTAAATCAAAACTTCAGGAGGTTCTCTTTGAGACTCCACTGTTTAACTCATTTTATTGACATATGGGCAGAATCACTGTATCTTAGAAACATTCTAATAGTAACATAAGATGTGAACCAAAGAATGAGGGCTGGTCACCCTCTCCGTTTTGGATTATAAAAATGTGAATATTTATCTTATCATTAAAAAGATTTTGGATATAGAGTATTACAATTCGTTAAACAGACCCTTGATAGATACAGACAACCCCCTCGAAGTATAATGCTGAAAGTAGGATATAGGGTTTAGAATAATGAATAGTATTGTGATTCCCAGTAGAACCATAATTGCACCTAAAATTCTTAGTTTTGAAACTGAGTGTCCTTCTCATATTTTCACCTTGCTCTTTTTGATGATAATATTTTTTCTACTATTCTTTATCATATAATTTAAAATGGGAAGAAAATAATATTTCATCTAGTAGGTTGATCTACGCTGACCAATTGATTAAGGATTCCATTTTTTCCATTTGTCATAGTTTTCATAGAGTTCAACATTGAGTGCTTTGTGTTCCTGTTCATCTAGCATATATCCACACTTGTTCAGCCAAGCATCATAGATTTTCATTGCCTCATCAGTGTATCCATATTCATCCTGATATAGTATGAATACCCTGATTGTTTCCTCACAGTCCAGTACGTTAGCCCCTGCAATGTATAGAATTATGAATGATACAGACAACATTATCATAATCATTGCCATAATTCTGATGACTTTGGTTAATCGTGATGTTCTTTTCTTTGGTTCCTCAGCCATTCTCTGACTAGTTTGTTGTGATTTTTAAGAATATCCACTGTTTTCTTTGGACTGATCACGTACATCGGATAAGAAAATGATTGACCAGTGTTGACCAAATGGTGTGCCTAGTTACAGTCATAGTTCTTTTATGCCTAGTCACAAAGAATTAGGCATGTCAATCACACAGACAGTGGAGGCATATTGCGTAAAGTGTAGATCAAAACGTAATATGGTAGAACCCAAAGCCGTTAAGATGAAGAACGGTAGGGATGCAGTAAAGGGTACATGCCCTGAATGCAAAACAGGGATGTATAGAATCGGGAAACTGAAATAATACATTCTATTTTTTTCTTTTTTTCTTGCGGATTATGCTTGGGCTGGTTGAATTTACGCTTCGGCTGGAAGATCTGGCTTAGCCCCTTCTTTCCAACTGATGCAGTCAACCGGACAAGCTTCAATTGCTTCATCAATCGCTTCTTTATGAGCTTCAAAATCTGCTTCAATAACATCTGCCAAGGCTTCATCGTTAACTTTAAAAACTTGTGGGCAAATTGCTTCACAGGTTCCGCAACCGATACAAACCTTTTTATCTACGTAGGGAATTGACATATATAATATAAATTAAGTTTAATCTTGTTTTATAAACAATTTATTTAAATTTTCTTTTTTAAATACTGCCTTATCTTTTCCTCAACCTCTTGAGGAATAACATCTGACTTAATGATATAGTCTATCGCCCCTAACTTCAAGGCTTTTTTCACTTCATCTTCTTTTCCAATATTGGAAAGCATAATAATCGGAATTCCTTTAGTTTTAGGGTTTTTTTTAAGTTCTTGCAAAACTTTAAAGCCACTTACTCCTGGCATTATAATATCAAGTAAAATCAAATCTGGCAACCTCGCTTTAGTCACAGCAATGCCTTGAAGACCGTTAGCCGCCTTGATCACTTCATAGACGGTTGGGTCAAGTTTAGTTTCCCAAAAATTACGCAAAAAATTTTCATCGTCAACCACTAAAATCTTTGCTCTCTTTTTGGCCATACTTTATTTAGCAGATTTTAAATACTCTTTAACTTTTGCAGCCAACTCAGTCGGGGTAACGCTTGTTTTAATGATGAAATCTTTGGCGCCTAATTTTAACCCTTTTTCAATTTCTTCTTTTTGCGACAGATTGGAAAATATTATAACTGGAATTTTTTTCGTTTGG